>JAEVZK010000003.1 GCA_023392285.1 Armatimonadota bacterium
GGTCCCCGCCCACATCCGCACGGGAGAGTGAAATGAGGGCAATGAGCTGCTCCAAATCCGTCTTGCCGGAAAGGTTCACGACCTCCGCTCTGGCAAGCTTGGCCGCCTCATCGGCGCTTGTCTCACCTTTTCCGCCGATGAGGACCACGGAGATGTTTTCGGCTGCGGTAAGGTCGATGAATCTGGCGACCCTATCCGATGGCCAACGTTTGATCGCCCATGCCGCACCGGGATTGACGACGATGAATGTTTCTGGGAGCCTCTGCCTCATCTCTTCTATCGCGGATGCGGTAGGGGCTAGTGCGAACTGTGCCCGATCTGCGGTTCCTCCCGCAGCCCTGGCAACATCGACGTATTGGTCGACGACATGGAGCGAGGTGGGATCAGGAAGCACACGGCAACTGAAGAGCGCCGCACCTTCCCGCTGCCAGTGGTAGCCGAGCTTCGTTTTCGTCTCGAGGCCTCTGAGGAGGATCGCGCTCTTAAGCAGACCCTGCAGGTCGAGCGCTGCATCGAAGGGGCCCGAAATTTTTGGCAAACGCCCCTTGGCGATCGGAATTACTTGATCGACCGATCTGCAGCACCGGACGATCGGCGCGAATTTTTCGCTGACCGCCCACACGATTTCGCAATCCGGAAATGAGGCTTTGAGCGCGCTCGCGGCGGGGAGCGAACACACGACGTCTCCGAGAGCGGATAGGCGGCTGATGAAGAATCTCACAGCGCAACTCGGCCACGAGATGGAACATACGAAGCGATGAGCTCGCGATAGAGGCTCTCCACCTGCTGAGCGGATGCCTCCATCGTGAACTTATCACGAAAGCGAAGATAGCCTTTGCGGGCGATCTCATCCCTTTGGCTCGGATCCTTCTGAAAGTCGAGAACTGATGCCGCGATGGCTTCTGAGCTGTCCACGGGCACGAATCGAGCACACGTCTGGTCGAGGATTTCGGGCACGCCACCAATTTTTGTGGTGATGATCGGGAGCTGGCAAGCCATCGCTTCAAGCAAGGAAATTCCGAACGCCTCCTGTTTGGTTGGGAACAGGTAAACGTCCATTGCGCTCAACCACGGAGCGATGTTTTCTTGAAAGCCGCAGAACCGCACACGGTCGGCAACGCCTTTCTGAACGGCAAAGGCGCGCAACTCCTCCAGATATTGGCCGTCGCCCACAAAGGCGTACCTCAGGTTGGGCAGCTCAGTGGAAAGCTGGGCAACGGCGGCCACGCACTCGAAAATGCCCTTGCTGCGCTCGGCTCGGGAAACTGTGCCGACGAGGAGATCATCCTCCTGGTACCCGATCTGTTTGCGTGCCTCTGCCTTGCCAGGCCGGACCGCGAAGGCATCGGCGGCGATCCCATTGTAAACGGCTTCCACCTTTGCGGCTGGAACGCCTTGGTCGACGAGATACTGTTTTGCCGCATTGGACACGGTGATGATGCGGTTCGCCATCATGTACGTGTACTTCTTGTTCATCCCGTGAACGGTGGCGACCACGGGAACGCGGGCAAGGCGGGCCGCAACGGAGCCGATGATCGTTGCCTTGGACAAATGGGTGTGGAGGACATCGATTCGGTTCTGGCGAAGAATCTTGGCCATGTGCGCGATGCCGCGAAAATCGTATCGTTTGCGTGCACGCACCTGATGCACTTGAATCCCCATTTCTTCAACGGTTGCTCCCAGTGGCTTGCCTTTGAACACGGCAAACTGGACCTCAAGATCGCGGTGCTGCAAAGCGGCGGTTAGGTTGAGGACGCTTACGGCAGCGCCATAGCGGCCTCCGCCTTCGACGAATTGGAGGACTCGCAG
Organism: Armatimonadota bacterium; assembly: GCA_023392285.1. Classification (GTDB taxonomy): domain Bacteria; phylum Armatimonadota; class Fimbriimonadia; order Fimbriimonadales; family Fimbriimonadaceae; genus JAEVZK01. The sequence goes on from JAEVZK010000003.1 coordinate 1,810, forward strand.
CCGAGGATCTCCGCTCACAGCAGACCTGCCCTCCGCGCACTTTTCCAACGGTCGTGAAACCACAGCCACTGCTCAGGAACCCTGCGAATCTGCTCCTCAAGCGCGTTGTTGATCGCTCGAGTCATTCCCTCGACGAGATCAAACCCAGGAACTGGCTTGAGAGGCGGGTGAACTTCCATGCGGTACTCGCCAGGTCCGGTTCGCTGGCTAAAGAACATGATCATGGGCGAACCCATGCGCTGGTGAATCGAGGCGGGTCCGGTCACGGTGCCGCATGGTTTCTCAAAGAAGGGAATAAAAATGTCGCCCGAGTTCTGGTCGGGCAAGATCGCGATGACTTCGTTCTTTTTCAACTTCGTCAAAATGGCTCGAGCCGCGTTTCCGCGTGAAAGTACCTCGACTCCATGAGCTTGACGAATACGGAGCACGTGTCGGTTCAGATCGGTATCGTTCGCATCCCGAGCCACGACGCTCAGCTTGTAGCCCTTTGCGGCAACCACATGGGCGGCTCTCTCCCAATTTCCGTAGTGGCCGGTGAGCAGGATGACTCCCTTGCCTTCAGCGAGAGCTTCATCTAAATGCTCAAAACCGTGGCAATCGGCGTGGGCCAAGACTTCCTCGTCCGTGCGGCCGGGGCTCTTCATGAAATCCCCGGTGATGCGTCCAAAGTGTTGGAAAACCTTTCGGGCAAGGGCGTCGAGCTCGGCAGCGGGCATCTGGGGAAAAGCTAGCTCTAAGTTCGACAGCGCCCGGTTTCGGTGCTTTTTGGAGAGGCGGAAGACCAGGTTTCCCAAGCGCTCTCCGGTGCGTTCGGCAGAAATGGTGTCCTTTTTCAGGAACGTCTTTTCGGCCATCCTGAACGCGATGAAGCCGGCGCGCTTCTCAAGGTCTTTTCGTCGACTTCCCATCTAACCGTTCCTTAAGCCAATCACGAAATTCCGCAGAAGGTTCGACACAGGCGGACCGGACCGCGATGACTACCCTTGCAAGGTCAATATCCCGACGTAATCGCAGCTTGACCCAATCTTTCGCCGTGACGACAACCGGCAAGCCGTTTCCGAACTGATCCAACAGGTTACCTGCGGCCAATGGATCGTGATCCGGCAGCAGCCGTTGCTCGGCCACTTCGATCCCGGCTTCGGCGACTCCGCGCACGAAGGTGGCAGGTGAGCCGATGGCACAAAGGAGGTTGGCACGGCGAGGTGGCGGTAGCGAGACGTGGTGCTGGTCGATGAATTCGAGGGGGGAGTACACCATTGAGAAGTGGCCCGGGAGCACGAGGTCAGCCCGATCGAGACTCGACTGCGGCTCACGGTTCGGCCCGGCGGGAAGGACGAAGTGATTGGTCTCGGGCGCGTCGATGAGGATGGATATGTCCTTCTGAAGTGGAAGATGCTGAAAACCATCATCCATCAGGAGAATTGCGTCGGGGAATTCGCGATGGCAGATCTCGGCGGCCAAAACGCGCCGACGTCCGACGATCAGCGGGACGTCGGGCAGGGCCTCGCGGATCATCGCAGGTTCGTCACCCCAGACCTCGGCGGGAAGTGGACCCGGTGGAGCAAGCGCCGCCTTCTCAGAGTGGGGGCTTCCATAGCCGCTGCAGCCGATCACCACTTGCTCTTCCATCGAGAGAAGGACCTGTGCAATGTGGAGGACCAGCGGGGATTTGCCACTGCCGCCAGTGGTCAGATTGCCGATGCAGAGAATCGGCCGATGTGGATGGGCCGCCTTTTTGAAGCCGCAACGGTAGAGCCAAAGGTAAACGGACCATCCTATCCAGTAAAGGCCGCTCAACGGGAGGAGGAGGATCCGGCGCAGCAGGTCCACTGGGCGCTTGCCAAACCAGATCTCCTGCATCACCTCACTTTAGCGCACCGGCTGGCGATTCCGCTTTGACCTTTGGTTCACTGGTTCAAAGCCTTAGCCTTAAGCTGTGCAATGGCGCGCAGAATGCCGGCCAAATCTCTGCGCTCGATCATCTGTTGGAGGGGCTTTTCTTCTATTCCGGCTACTCGCCCGAGAATGGCTCGGGGATCGTTGCTGTGGCCGCTGCGCCAGCGGGCCATTTCTATCAACGAGGGCAGAGCGGTGCGGCGGATTTCGCTCAGAACTAAGGGCTTTCGCCATTTGCTCAGCTCTTGCAGCACCATCGAGCCTTTGTTGCGGTCAGTCCACGTTCCCGAGCACACCATCGCGATAAAGCGCGTCGGAGGGAGGGACTTCGCGATCTTGGCATCCGATTTCACCAACACACCGATGGCGCGGACAGCGTTGTTTCGTACGGTGTCGTCAGGATCGGCGGTCGCTCGCATTAGGCAGTCCATCTGCGCCTTTGAATGCCGAGCGTAGCCCAGCAGTTCGGCTGCGGCTTGACGGTGGAGCGCCTCCGTGCTGGTGTCGAGCACCTTCCGAATCAGGGCATCATGGGCAAGCGCGTAGGTTCGCATCCGCATCTGGATTGCGCGAAGCTCAGGATCGGAGAACAGCGCGTAGCCCTGCGAATCATCCTCCCGGCCCCCGCCTCGCTGCAACGCGGGAAGCAAGGTGTCTCCGAAGCTCTTATAAAGAGCGAGGCCCTCCGAGTCCAATTTTGCAGAGCCGTGCGGCCAAGGGCGTGGCAGGAGTTTCCGCACGGTCGGCCCAGGCAACCCGATAAAGATGATCATGGCTCCATTCTCGTCAAAACCGACGGGTGCCACGTCAGTCGCGGGTTTTCCATATTCACGCCGCACATCCTCATCGATCACCTGCATCACGGCCGCCATGTTCTTCCAGCGATAGCTGTCCCCTGGGTGCACGGACAAGTTCTTTAGGAAGTGCGCAGTCTCTAGTCCGGATTGACCGAAGAGCTCGATGCTGCCGATCTTCATGGTTCCGCTCTGAAAGAGCGCGCAGGCGAGCAGACTGAGAATCATCCCGCTGGTTTACCCTCGTTGAGACGAACTATTTACGATAGCGATTAGGTGCGTACACTTTGTGCCGAAGTGTCGGACTCTGGAAATGCTGGGACTGGGCTGGGCCTGCGAACGACTGGGGCTGGAGCCGCGACGCAATACCCCCCACCCCTGCCCCTCCCCCGCACAGAGCACAATCATCTCTGGCTGGGGGAGGGGTCTCATTACCAGTCGGTCTTCCTGCAGATCAATCTTGCCGAACATCGAAGACTAGTGCGCCGAACGCCGAACGCTTAACGCTTATGCCTAACGGCGAGGGTCGGGGGCTCGCGTCTCCCAGGTAAACTGACCTGACTTCGCCGCCCGCCACCGTCGTCGAGCGCAACCACTTTCCACTCAGGAGTTTTAGTTTTGACTAACAAGCGCGTTTATCTTTTCCGCGATGGCAATGCCACGATGCGGGACCTGCTCGGAGGCAAGGGAGCCAATCTTGCCGAAATGACCAATATCGGACTGCCGGTGCCTCCCGGATTCACAATCACCACCGAGGTCTGCAACGAGTACTACAAGGAAGGACGCCAAATGCCCGCGGGGCTAATGGATGAGATCAAGGCGGCGGTAACCGATGTCGAGCGGCAGATGGGCCGTACGTTCGGCGGCACTGAGAAGCCCCTGCTGGTTTCGGTTCGATCGGGAGCTAAGTTCTCGATGCCGGGCATGATGGACACGGTTCTCAACTTGGGTCTGAATCCCACGACGGTTGAGGCGCTCATCAAAGAAACAGGCAACGATCGGTTCGTGTGGGACAGCTATCGGCGGTTCGTGATGATGCTTTCGGACGTTGCATTCGGGCTGAGCAAGCACGAGTTTGACGAGCACATCTTCGCCGATTATAAGAAGAAGGTTGGGGCGAAGACGGACCTCGACCTCTCCGCAGAGGACCTGAAGCAGATTTCTCAGCTGTTCCTCGACCATGTAAAGCAGCATGCGGGGCGGGAATTCCCGAATGACCCGATGGAGCAGCTTGAAATTGCGGTGGAGGCGGTGTTTAGGAGTTGGAATAACGATCGCGCGATCTTTTATCGACGCACCGAGAAGATTCCGGACGAGATCGGCACGGCGGTCAATGTGCAGTCGATGGTGTACGGAAATGCGGGCGACGACTGCGGCACGGGCGTGGCGTTTACGCGCGATCCTTCGACGGGTGAGCACGAGGTCTTTGGCGAGTACCTGATGAATGCTCAGGGCGAGGACGTCGTCGCCGGCGTTCGAACGCCAGTGCCGATTTCGGAGCTCGACAAGCAGAATCCAGAGGTGTATCGGCAGTTCATGGAGATGTCCGGCAAGCTCGAGCAGCACTACAAGGACATGCAGGATCTCGAGTTTACGATCGAGCACGGGAAGCTGTTCATGCTGCAATGCCGATCGGGCAAACGGACAGGGCCGGCGGCGGTTCGGATTGCGGTGGAGATGGTGAAGGAAGGCTTGATCGACAAGGCTACGGCGATTCAGCGAGTTACCGGATCTCATCTCGATCAGCTTCTTCACCCTCGGATCGATCCTTCGGCCATTGCGAATGCGACGGTCCTCGCAAAGGGTCTGGCGGCATCTCCCGGCGCTGCGGTCGGAAAGGTGGTGTTCACGGCCGATGCGGCGGCTGAGCAAGGGATGCACGGGGGAGCGGGACAAAAAGTGATCCTCGTTCGCGACGAGACGAACCCGGACGACGTGCACGGCATGATGGCGGCTCAGGGTGTCCTGACGGCGCGCGGAGGCAAGACCTCGCACGCGGCGGTTGTGGCGCGTGGCTTTGGCATTCCTTGCGTCGCGGGAGCGGAGGCGCTTCAGGTCGATGCTAAAAGCAGACATTTTTCGGTAGGCGGGAAGACGGTCAAGGAAGGCGACACGATCACGATGGATGGCTCGACCGGAGCCGTTTATTTGGGTGAGCTGCCGCTCATCGCTCCTGAAGTGAGCGGCGCTTTTGGGGAGTTGATGGCTTGGGCAGACGAAGCGCGCACGCTTGGAGTGCGGGCGAACGCGGACAATCCCCGCGACGCTCGGCAGGCAATCGAGTTTGGCGCGGAAGGCATCGGCCTCTGCCGCACCGAGCATATGTTCTTCGAGTCGGACCGCCTTCCGCTTGTGCAAAATTTGATTCTTTCGAAGGATCCGGCGGTTCAGCAGGAGATGCTGGACAAGCTGCAGGTGATCCAGCAGGGCGACTTCGAGGGGATTTTCGAGGCAATGGAGGGCAAGCCGGTTACGGTTCGCCTGATCGATCCTCCTCTTCACGAGTTCCTGCCTTCGCACGAATCGCTTGTTCGGGAGGTTTCGGCGCTGGAAGTCCAGTGCGGCTTCGCTACCGGTGGCGACAAGCACCTGAACGAGACGAAGCTGGAAGAGAAGACGAAGATGCTTCACGCGG
>JAEVZK010000065.1 GCA_023392285.1 Armatimonadota bacterium
CTTCAGTTACGGGAAGGATTTCGTGAACACCAACGCGGCCTCGATATCCCGTGTTGTTGCATTTAGGGCAGCCAACGGGACCGAATACGGAATCGGGGACAAATCCCACCGTCCCCTCGATGAACGGCTTCTCACTATCAGCAACTTTGGTTGGCTGCTTGCAATCAACACAAAGCGTTCGAAGAAGGCGCTGGGCTACGACACCCACCAATGAAGTGCTTAAGAGATACGGCTCGACTCCCATGTCGAGGAGGCGCGGAACGGAGCTTGGCGCATCGTTTGCATGAAGCGTGCTGAACACAAGGTGTCCTGTCATCGCCGCCTTGATGGCGGTTTCGGCGGTTTCGCGGTCGCGGATTTCACCAACCAGGACTACGTCCGGATCTTGCCTCAGAATCGCGCGAAGCTGAGCGGCAAATGTAAGGCCCGCCTTTTCGTTCACCTGAGACTGGTTGATTCCGGCTAGATCGTATTCAACCGGATCTTCGCAAGTCATGATGTTCGTCTCGACGTCCTTGATCTCATTGATCGCGGCGTACAGCGTCGTCGTTTTTCCGCTACCCGTTGGACCTGTGACCAAGATCATCCCGTGCGGACGCATGATCATATTCCGGAACAACTCGGCATTGAAATCGCTGAAGCCGAGTTGGTCGAGGCTCTTCAGCGCTACGGCTCGGTCGAGCACACGCATGACCACGCGCGAGCCGTAAAGCGTAGGGAGAACGCTGACGCGAAGGTCCATCGAACGCTTCCCACCGCGAATTTCTATTCGTCCGTCTTGTGGCTGTCGATGGTTTGCGATATCCAGATCTGCCATGATCTTGATCCGGGCAACAACCATTCTCAGGAGTGGTCCCGGAACTTCTCGAATCCTTTGCAGGCGACCGTCGACTCGGTATCGCAGTTCTGCGTGTCCCGCTCGAGGCTCAAGGTGAATGTCGCTCGCGCCCATATCAAGCGCGTCTCCGATGATTTGGTTCACCATGCCGATCACCGGTCGAGTTTCTTCTTCCGTGATCTTGTCTTCGACTTCGCTGGGGCTATCCACATCGGCTAAGGCTGCGCTAACGAAATTGTCGAAGTTTCCGGTGAAGGAGGTGTCGTCTGGATAAAGTGCCTTGAGTGTGGCGGCGATTTGATTGTCCGCGACCTGGACGGGGTTTATGCGCAGCTTTGTAATTGCGTAGAGATGATCGACTACTTCTAGGTCACCCGGGTTCTTCATCGCAACGGTCAATGTGTTGCCAACCAGTTCGACCGGGATTAGGTTCTCCTTGATACAAAGATCAGCGGGAACTCTCTTCACCGCGTTCTCGTCAGGCGGATTCTCGTGAAGGTCCCATGCGGCGACGTTCTGCTGGTCAGCCAGCGCCGCGCGAATCTGCTCCTCCGTGGCGATTTTAAGCGTCACCAGAACTTCTCCCAACGGCAAGCCCGACGTTCGCTGATGAGCTAGCGCCAAATCGAGTTGCTCGGGGCTCACCCCGTGCTCGATAATCAAATCTCCAAGCCGTTTTCGAGTCATCGCCATTCCTAGTTATCGGCAGGGAGGAACCGAAAACTAAGGCTTCTCTTTCACTATCTGCTGCGAATCTACTCCCATCGCACCGGGAGGGGAGAGCAGATCGAGTATTAGGGAGTCTTCGAGAGCGGTCACTTCGTGGGGTATTTCGCTTGGAAGATGAAGGACCTGTCCCCCAGTCATCTCAAACTCTTCACGCTCTGGCGATCCGGGCTGGCCAACGCCCCATCGCACCCGTCCGCTCAGCACACAGGCAATCTGTTCACTTTCATGCTGGTGAAGCTCCACTTTGCAGCCAGCCTCGAGGCGGACGCGAGCGACCAGAATACGCTCACCCGTGACTTTCTGGCGGGTGAGGAGAGGGATTGGCTGATCACCCTCGATATCGATCCAAGAGTAGAGTCGGGCTTTCATCGCGAAAATGCAAGCCTCACGCCAAGCCTGGCGAGGGAGACGAGGGGAAGCTTCATCGCTTCCTTTCGAGTGAACCAGTCGCAGCGATCGGTGGATTCGTCGGTTTCGTGCTTCAGAGTTCCACCGGTGATGGTTGCCCTGTAGACGATTCGGATCGCTTGTGCTTCGCGATCGGGATGGCGGAAGACTTCCGAGTCGACTTTCACCAAACCGTCCAGTCGAACATCGAATCCGGTTTCTTCCTTCACTTCGCGGATCACGCCTCGTTCCGGATGCTCCCCAAAGTCGATTCCGCCGCCGGGCAGCGTCCAGCGCCCGCCTTCCAAGATCTTTTGCGAAATCCTGCAGAGAAGGATCTTCTCGTCTCGCACGATAAGCGCGTAACTGCTTATACGTTGAATTTGTTTCAAGCCTAGAGGTTACCGGTTTGAGATGAACATGTTGGTTCTCCCCCTCCGCCAGGAACGGGCGGGAGGGGAGCGGTTCGGCGGCGCTATCGCAGGATGAGCGCCTTCCTGATCGTGTGTGCTTCCTGATCGGCGGGCCTGATCTGCCAGAAGCGAGAGTTATGACTGCACACGAATTTCTCCTTCTTGCCAGTCTTCAAATCTCTCGCCATCAGCAACAGACACCGCATCTGCGGCTGCACCTCGATGACGTCGAGTGCTACTCGTCCGAAATGTGCCTGAATATCAAAATATTCGCCCCTTCCGTCCGAGAGTACATGAATCGAGACGGGCGTTTCGGTTTGCCGCCTCCGTCGCTGTAGCCCCATCCTTGAGGCGTCCGCGGGTCGGACGACGACCCTTGCGCCCATCCGCGCGAACTGCTTTTCGAGCAGGATGGTGTCCAATGGTTTCTCCTTGAGAATTGCTGCTCTCTACTCGGAGCAATGAGCGGCTCGGGTGAGCCGAGATTGAGTCGGGCCTAGGCGGCCACGATCGAAGCCGCCAAGGTAAAGATGGTCTGATTCATTAATTTCCTCTGGCGATGTGGGCAGATGCCCGAATCTATTATCCATGCATCAAGGGATCCGATGGTGCCAACGACCTACGACTATGGGCCACGCACCGCGATTCTGGCGCAAAGGAGGCTCAGAAGTAGTCCATGCAGTAGACGCGCGAAGGCGGAAGCACTGCTTGGACGCGCTCCCAAGCTTCGCTGCCGTCGCCCCTTAGATGATCGAGGTCGGCGGCGCTGGGTTCGCCCAAGAACACCTGCACTGCTTCTTGCGGGGAAATCAGGAGCCCGCCTGAGCCGATTTGACCTAGGATCTGGTCCTCGATCGTAAAAGGAAATTCCTCGTCTGACACCGACGCCCAAGCCGCCTCCGCGTTGATGATTCGGTACATGATCGGACGGTCCATCTGCGCCTTCACTCCCTGATCCAGATAACGAAAGAGAAATGGACTGTCGCTGGGTTCGTGCCAGATGAGGTTGGTCTTGTTAATCGCGGTGCCAGCTAAAACCGAGAGAATGGATTCATAACCCGCCTGGGTGTTCCAAATGACCTCGACAATCGCTTGATCTTCCCAAAAAGCAACGTCGTGCTCGACGATCGCATAGGCTTCAACCGGGTCGCCGGCAGCATAAATGTGCCGCGAATCGTTGACGATGCGGCCCCAGTGCATGTTTTTCCGGGTGTTCATGCCGGAATACTTCCGAGCAAAACCCTCATAGCAGTCCTGAACCAAAGCGTACTGATCCGAGTTGAGGCGGCGAATCGGCAGGTTGGCTCGAAGGGACGGAAGGCGATGATTGGGGCAGGTGATCTTTAGCTTCATGCCGCAATTCTCGTAGCCGAAGCGGCGGTAATAGCTTTCTCGGAACGCATAAAGGGAGGCGAGAATATAACCTTGGCGCCGCATCTCCTGGATCGCCCAAGTCATCATCGCCGAGCCGACTCCGGATTGACGAAATTCCGGTAGAACTGCAACCCCAGCAATGCCCCCGGTTTTCCAAGTGGCCGCAGAGCCGCGGGTGGACTCCATATCCATGACCACAAACGTGCCGACCACTCGACCGTCCATCTCGGCCACATACGGAGTTGCCGATCGATAGACTTGCTCCTCGACCGGAATGGGTCTGCCGCTGTTATACGTCATCGCCCGTACATGGAATGTCTGCTCTCGATCCTCGGGAGTGTACGGTCGCACGATGATGTTGCTCATCAGCTTAAGTATGAACGCTTGCGTGGCATCGGCAGAGGTGAATTGTTCGAGCCAAATTGCCTGTATATCTCGAATCGCTGGAAATAAAATGGAGATTTGATTCAGTATGGGCGCATTGTGCGATTTTCTTTCATATTGGCACTCCTGCTGATCCCGGTATTTACCATCGCACAACAATCCAGATTTGCGGGCTCGATCATGGCTGTTGCACCCAAGATCGACGGCGTAATACAAGCTGACGAATGGTCCGCGGCGGCTCAGCAGACTGGCGGATTCGACGAGAACACAGGAGCCCCCGATCCCAACCCTGCAACCTACTATTTGGGATATGACGCCAAGTTCATCTATTTTGCCGCGAAGATTCGTGACCCACAGCCGACCCTAATTCGAGCCACTGAGACTCGATCGAATGTCAGCGTCTCTGGCGACGACAACATGGTGTTTGCGATCGATCCGTTTGGCACGCTCAGCGACACGAATGAGTTCCAAGTCAATCCAAACGGAGCAACCAATCTCCGAATTGCAGGGGGAAGAGCGGCGAAGAGGGAATGGCTGGGCGAAATTCAAGCCAAAGGCAGAATCACCGCAGACGGGTGGGAAGTGGAGGCTCGGGTGCCTTGGTCCGTTCTGCGTTTACCAGGGGCAGGGAAGCGAGACCTCCGAGTCTCGTTCGGGCACGTAGTGGCGCGAACTGGAAGAAACTATTCCATTGATGATCTCTCCTCCAACCAATCCAGCAAAAATTTCGGCATTTGGAGCGCGGTCGAAGTACCCAAAGTCGCCCTCGACCGCGCCCTCAAGCTGCTCCCGTACACCTACGGCGGCGTAGATCGAGACGGCATCGTGGCGAACGCCGGCCTTGATTTCAAAATCCCGGCCACAAGCGAAATCGATCTCGTTGGCAGCATCAATCCAGACTTCCGGAACATCGAGAATCAGGTGCTCTCCATAGACTTCAGCTACTTCGAGAGGCTTGCCGGGGAAAGCCGCCCTTTCTTCCTGGAGGGCAACCAATATTTCCAGACCTCAGGAGACGCCCCACTCTTTGTGAGCCAGCGAATCGATGGCTTCGATCTCGGAACCAAGATCTACGGAAAACTGGGCGAACGCGGCACCCTCGGGTTCCTCAATACGATCGACTTCGGCAACGAGGTGAATACCGTCGGCTCGTACAATTACAGCATCGACTCGCGTACGAGCGCGGGAGTAGCGATCGCCAACCAGCAGCTATCGGGAAACAGCAATACCGGCACGTTTCTCCGGTTCAATCACGACCTCGGTCCCTACAGCTTCTTTGCCCAGCACATGACCACCAGCGACGACTCCGAAGGCAGCGGACACCGATACAACACCGGCGTCGTCTACAACGGCACATCTATGTTCGGAATTCTCGAATACGTCGAGATTTCTCCCCACTTCCTACCTCGCCTGGGATTCGCGCCAGAACGCGACTTTCGAGCCGTCAACACTTACCTCAATTTCTTCAAGCCGGTAAAGTTCGGCCCCGTAACCGAAGCTGGACTGAATGCGGGATATTTCGATTCCCGCACCTTTGAAAACACGCCCTATCGGAAAACGCTCGACCTCGGCGGCTACATCGTCATCAAAGACACCACGCTGGTCAATGCCGACTTCAACTATCAGGAGTTCGAGGGCTTCAAAGACTCGGTGTTTTCCTTCTACCTCTCGCGCCCCAGAGGCGATCCTTACCGTCACGTTCAGCTGAACACCGTCTTTGGCAACATCGCCGGGCATAGCTACCGCTCGATCGCGCCCAGCGTTGCCTACCGGCCGGTGAAGAACCTTCAGCTCCTGCTAAGCTACCAGCTCGTCGACCATTTCGACACAGAAGATCAGACGATTTTCAGCGCCAACTATGACCTGAATCAGAGCGACGCCATCGGCGGACGCTTCGTCAAGCGAAACAGCGACATGAACTTCTACATCGCCTTTAGGCGCGCGGGAAATCGAGGCAACGAATACTTCCTCATCCTCGGTGATCCAAACGCCCTAACCTTTCGCCCGAGCCTCATCCTGAAAGCAACCTTCCCGCTCCAGCTCAAATTCTAATACAATGGAAGCTATGTTGGGCAGACTGTCCCTTTTTGCCGCCTCCATTTCGGTTCTAGCCTTCGCCCTAGTCTCGGGCAAAGACGAGAAGCCAAAGCCCGCCCCGAAGCCCTTGAAGGCGACCTACTCGGCGAGCGTAGCCAAGATTCTCAATGATCACTGCGTCGAATGTCACCGCCCCGGCGAAGTTGCACCCTTCTCATTGATCGGCTACGACAACGCAAAGAAGTGGGCCACCATGGCTGCAACCGTCACCGCATCGGGTCAAATGCCTCCCTGGAAAGCCGAACACGGCTATGGAGAGTTCCTCGATGAGAATCGACTCACCGATCAGGAAAAGCAAGCTCTGGCGAACTGGGCGAAGGCAGGAGCGCCGCGCGGCGATGGCAAGAATGAGCCAGCTCCCCCCAAAGCGGCGGGAGAATGGTCGCTCGGCACCCCCGACATCGTTCTCGAAATGCCAAAGCCGTTCAACGTACCCGCAGAAGGCGCGGATGTTTACCGCATGTTTGTCATGAAGAACGACTTCAAAGAACCCGTCTGGGTGCGGGGAATGACCGTGAAGCCGGGCAACAAGTCGGTAGTTCACCACGTCATCGCCTTCCTCGACAGCACCGGTCGCTCGCTCACGCTGGAGCAGGAGGAAAAGGATGGCCAGCCCGGCTATGCCAGCTTCGGCGGCCCTGGCTTCCTACCCAGCGGCAGCCTCGGCGGATGGGCGCCCGGTCTTCGAACACGTCTCACCCCAGAAGGCACCGCCTTCCAGATCAGGCCAGGCGAGAAACTCGTCCTCCAGGTTCACTACCACCCGACCGGCAAGGCGGAAGTCGATCAGACGAAGGTCGGGCTATACACGAGCAAGGTGCCCGTCAAACACGAAATGTTCCTGCGATGGATGCTGAACCCCCTCGTGAATATCGCCCCCGGCGATAAGGCCCAAAAAGTCACCTGGCAGAGCCGTGTTGGCGAGGATGTCAAGGTCTACGCCCTCATGCCGCACATGCATCTGCTCGGCAAGTCGATGAAGGCATGGGCCGAGCTGCCCAATGGAAGCGTCCAACCCCTGATCTGGGTCAAGGATTGGGACTTCAATTGGCAGCTGAACTACCTCCTGAAAGAGCCGCTGAGCCTGCCGAAGGGCACCGTCATCAAGATGGAGTCGATCTACGACAACTCCTCCGACAATCCCTTCAACCCGAGCAATCCACCTAAGCGGGTGCGGTTCGGAGAGGAGACCACCGATGAGATGATGCTCCTCATCGCCGCCTACACCGTAGATCGAAACTAACAGAACCGCGCCCAAAGCCGTCCACATTTGCATGCCTCAACAGCCTTGCTGTTGAGGCCATAGGCTAACTAGAGCCTACGATATCTAGCATACGCGGCGGCATCATGAGCATGTGGAATAGGGCTTTCGCCTTCGGAAATCGGGGAGTGGCGAGCTTATGCCGAAGCGCTCTCTTCGGTTGTGGGCCGGGACGGTAGGCGGCGGGCAATGCGGGGAGACAATCTTTTTCGCGGACTCGCGGCGAAGTATCTGCAGGTTCATGGCGGCTTCACCGCCCCAACTCTGCCTCCGGCTTCGCCCTTCTTGGGTGATGGGATTGCGGTCGTCGCCAACCCTGCTGCTGCGGCTGATCCGCCTTTGGAGTGCGGTGACCTGGCACCGCTTTGGCTTGGCGGTGGCGCTGATTTTCCGGGTTCGCTGCGGGGCTCCCTCCCCCTGCCCCCTCCCTCAGTTCCCGGACAGACGGGAAGAGAGTACGGCTCAGCGGCCGGGGAACCGAGGGAGGGGGAACCTAGCAGGGCCGCGGAACCGAGGGAGGGGGAACCTAGCCGGGCCGAGGAGCCGGGGGAGGGGAGTGCTGGTGTCACCTTCACCGCTACCGATCCCAATTCGGTCGGGGTGGTGACGGAGCTGTTGCTTCAGCGGCTAGCGGGGGCCTGGCGGCTGCCGAAGGCCCGGGATTACTGCACCCAGGCGTTTGTCGCCTTTACTCCCGATCAGATGAGCGTCACCATCGAAGTACTGCCGGGGGCCTATGCGGCGGCGATTCGGTTTGTGCGGGCGGGCACTGGCCAAGATTCCGCGCTCATTCCGCTTGGGGTGGTGAGCGTTCCCAGTTCCAGCAGTCTTGCGGCGAACATCTAGCTCGGCACTTCGCTGCCGACTACGCAGGTGAACAATTTCGACGGTAGATTTACCAGTTGGGAAAAAAGGGTTTGGGATTGTGAGAATAGTGCGCTACACTCTAACCGTTGGATTGGAGAATGTGATATGCGCAAGCTTTTGATTATTAGCGCTTTGGGAGTTGTGGCGGTATCGGCTCAGGCTGATGTTTTTAATCTTGTAGGGGTTGGGACTTACACGTTGGGAAGTGGTGGCTACACCACGACTGAAAACATCGTTGCTCAGATGACGCCGTTCACCTTGGACACGCTTAACTTCGCCGGAACTTATTCTGGAAACGGAGCCGTGGGCACGATGGTGTTCACCGGGACCGGCGGTTCGGTGACTTTGTCGTTCACGAGCGGTGACTTTCAATACGACTCTTCTGGAAACGCGAGCGGCCTCGCTGGAGCATGGACATTTGTTTCTGGCACCGGCAGCTATTCCTCGTATACGACAGGTTCGGGGACATTCGGTGCGACATATAATGCCGCATCGAACAACTACTCTTCGACGACGCTCTCGGGCAATATCCAAGCGGTGCCTGAGCCGGCTACTCTTGCCGTCCTCGGTCTCGGAGCGTTGGCTCTGCGACGACGCAAACGCAAATAAGACTTTGACCTAGGTCAAGGCTGAGCCTCGGAGTCCTTCCGAGGCTCATTTTTGTGTGCGGCTTCCCGATTTCCTCATCGATGCGGCAGAGCCTTATCGGCAGCCTGAGCAAGTTCGCGTTATACTGCTCTTACCATGAAGAGTCGCCCCGCGATGATCGCCTTCTGCCTCGGTGGATTCGCCACCTTTTGCCATGCCGACATCCACTATACGGTCAAGTACTCGGGAGATAAGAAGCTCCAAGTTTCGGTCGAAATTCCCGTAACTTCCGCCGTCACAAGCCTGCAGAGTCCAAACTGGGGGCCCGGCTCTTATCGTCTCGCCGACAACTGGCAGCGTCTGCAGGATGTTCACGCCTTTAGTGACGATGGAAAGGAAATCACCACCACCAAGCCGAACGATTACACCTGGACGATTCCGACCGCAGGAGTCAAGACTCTAAGGTTTTCCTATACCGAATCGACCGGCGGACGAGAGCGCTTTGGGGACGGCACGACCGACGAAAGTGTCATCCACTATTCTGGGCCGGCCACCTATGTGTACGTGGTCGAGCGCAAGATGGAGCCTTGTTTCCTGAGACTCGATCTGCCCGAAGGGTGGAAGGTCGCGACGGGGCTGACGATGAAGGGCGGCAAGTACTGGGCGCCCACCTATGATGCCTTCGCCGACAATCCGGTGACGATGGGCATGTACCGGGAGCTTTCCTATAACGCGGTGGGGAAGAAGCACATTTTGGCGCTGTACGGGGTCGCTAAAGATGACGTAGATACGGATAAGCTGCTGAAGGCCTGCAGCTTCATTTCCCAGATGGAGAACGATTTCTTTGGGAACCGGCCGCCTTACGACCACTATGTGTGGCACTTCAATATGACGAAGCGGCCCGATGGTGGCTCGGGGCTGGAGCATCTGGCGAGCACGGAAATTACGCTCGCGAACGGGCTGGGCGACGGCGCGATCGGGGTCTGCGCCCATGAATTCTTCCATTTGTGGAACGTCAAGCGCATTCGCTCGAAAGTTTTGGGGCCGTTCGACTATACGAAACTGCCTGAAACAGGAGCCTTGTGGTGGCTTGAAGGGGTGACCGACTACTACGCTCATCAGATGATGTCGCGCTACGGCTACTGGGATGATCAGCATTTTTACAAGACCCTGCTGGGCCAGGTTGCAACGATTCGCGCGAATGAGAACAGGCTCACGGTGAGCCCCTACGACGCCTCTTTCAAGGTGGGGCTTGCGGCCAATGGGCGGGGCAACAGCAATGGCTTCAATATCAGCTACTACAACTTGGGATTTCTTCTCGGGTTTATGCTCGATACGGAGATCATCAGCCGAACCCAAGGCAGGCGTTCGCTCGACGATGTGGAGCTGGCCCTGTGGGATCTGTGCAAGAATGATCAGCCCGGCTTTGCGGAGGATGAGATCAGGAAGCAACTCATCCGCTTCGGGGGTCCCGACATGGGCACCATTTACGACAACTGGGTTATGAAACCGGGCGAGCTTCCGGTTGAAGCGCAGCTTGCGAAGATTGGGATGGCGATGAACAAGGTGGACCGAAAGATTCCAAGTCTTGGCATCATTGCCACGCCCTCGCTGACTCGTGGGTTCGTGGTCTCGAAAGTGAGTGGAGCCGCCGAAGGGAAGATCATGGTGGACGACCTCATCACGGAGATCAATGGAAAGGCAGTGACCTCTACCCGGACTTATAACGACGCCTTGCGCGATTTAAAGGAGGGAGATGCGGTGAAGGTCAAGATCACTCGGGGGGACAAATCTTCCGATATCGACCTGGTGATGGGGTCGACTTCGCGTGCATCATTCGAGATCGCACCTTTGGCGGGCGCTTCTCCAGAGGCGGCGAGACTCCGTGAGATCTTCATGTATCGCGGGAAGAAGGGCTGGCAGCCGAAGTAGGCGACCCGGAACGGCTCAGGTCTCTAAGATGACGGTGACGGGTCCGTCGTTCACGAGGGCGACTTCCATGCTTGCCCCGAACACACCTGTCTCGATCGTTAGGCCCGACTCGCGCAGATGATCTAGAAGCTGATTGAAGAGCGCTTCGCCTTGTTCGTAGGGGGCGCTCGCGACAAAGCTGGGCCGCCGATTCTTGGCGGTCTCTCCGTAGACGGTGAAGTTCGAGACGATCAGGACTTCTCCGGGCGGATGGAGGTCGCGCAGGGCAAGGTTCATCTTGCCTTCCTGGTCGTTGAAGATGCGCAGCTTCAGAATGCGATCGGCCATCTTTGTGACATTTACCTCCGAATCCTCTCGGTGGGCGGCGACGAGCACCAGCAGCCCTCTTCCGATCTCGCCTGAGATCGATCCGCTCGGGTTGATGCGCACACTGCCTTGACTAATCCGTTGAACGACCGCTTTCACGGTTGAACAGGATACCGGCGCACCCTGTCAGACGCCTTGTGGAGGAGCTTTATGACTGCGCGATTATCGGCGGGGGACCGGCCGGACTTTCGGCCGCGGTCTACATGGGCCGCTTCTTGCGCAAGACGGTGGTGATCGATGACGCCCAGGGGCGCTCAACTTATGCGCAGGTGAACGACAACTACCTCGGTTTTCCAGATGGGCTTCCGATCAAGCAGCTTCGGGCGCTTGGGGAGCAGCAGGCGGCAAAATTCGGGGTGGAGTTCTTCCGCTCGTGTGTGCGTCACCTTAAACGGGAAGGCGAGAACTTTGTGGCTGAATGCGGCGAACGCTCGATTAGGGCGAAGACGGTCATCCTATGCACCGGGGTGAGGGACATCTGGCCAGATATCCCGGATGTGGAGCGGTACGTCGGCCGTTCTCTCTTCTGGTGCATCGTTTGCGATGGCTTTCGCACTGCGGGCAAGCGAATCGTGTTGCTTGGACGTGACGACGACGCCGCCGTCACGGCGACCCAGTTCTTGGCCTATACCGAGAAGATCACTTTCGTGGCTCCGCCCGGAGAACTTGATTGCTCCGAAGCGAAGTTGAAGGCTCTGGAGGAGCACGGCATTGATCTCCTGGAGGGTGCTCCAGATCATTTGGAAGGAGCTCCCGACCACGTTCGGGCGCTCTTGCTTCGCGATGGAAGGCGCCTGGAGTGTGACTTGATCTTCAGCCTCTTCGGCTCCGATCCAGACGTCGGACTCGCGACGGAAGTTGGCGCCGAACTCACGAGTAAGGGCTATGTTCGGATCGATATCGATGGCTATACCACCGTTCCGGGCTTCTTTTGCGCGGGAGATGTGAGCGGAATCCACACTCAGCAGGTCGCCAGTGCAGTCCACGAAGGTGCTGAAGCGGCAATGACTGCGAACTACTACCTCTATGCCAATTACCAGCGGCTGGAATATGGCACTCCTGAAGAGCATGTGCGTCGCGTTCTCAGTCACCGTCGGGCTTAGGCTGCTTTGGGCGGTTCAATTCGAAGATGGAGCCATCGGCCATATCGAGGTAATTCCTTCCACCCATTCGACTGATCAAGCGAACTTCGTGAGGGTTCTCGACGAGCTCTTCGGCTAGATGGGCGATGACGATTTCGCCAATGACGTACCGCGCGGCGTTTGCGCCGTTTCCGTGTTCAACGACCTTGAACAGCTTGCATTCGAATTGAACCAGAGCCTCTCCGACTCGCGATGGCGTCACGCTTGCACTTGGAATCGGGGTGAATCCGCTCGCGTCCCATTCTGACTCGTCGGGGCCGAAAGAGAAGCTGGTCTCATTCATTCCGACCGCCATAGGACGGTGCACGAGATTGACCACGAACTCGCCAGTCTCCCGGACGTTTCGCAAGCTGTCTTTCTCTTCAGCTCGGCTATTCAGGGTCGGGCTGTACATGAGGCTGGCGGGATTGGATCCTCCGACCATAAAGAAGCTGAAGGGAGCGAGGTTGGCCACACCGGTGGCACTGAGCGTAGAGACAAATGCAATCGGCCTCGGCACGACGACCGAGGCCAACAAATCGTAGGCAGCAACTGAGGATAGACTGGCCATCTCATAAGTGGCAAACTGCCGCTCCATGAGTTGCATTGTGACTCTAAACGAATCGGATTTGCGAGTAAAGGCCAGTCTCGGGGTTAAGAACGCCTAGTGTCCGCCTCCCCCTAAGACCTTCTTGACGGCGGGAGACAGATTGGGATTGTCGTTAATTTCCTTCTGGTGCTGCTCCGCCGTGATAGGCGGAGCATGCACACGAGGCGTTTCATCCTCGGCCGCGGAATCTGAGGCATTCTTGCAGCCAGTCAGAGTACATGCGGCGAGTGCGGCGACGAGCAGGTATTTACTTGTCATCCCAGATATATTTGCTCGGATCCTGAACCGTGACGGAGGTGGAAGAAATATCCGGCGTCCAATTCGTACCGGCGGCTGCGCGGCTGAGTGGCATGCGTTTAACGTGCCCATCAGAGAAGCCGAAGATGCCTTGGCGACCCACTCTCATGGAGACGGCCCCGGACCGATATCCATTTTCCTCTTTTGGCTGCGCTTCGATGAGGGTTTCCCAGTTGTAGTTGTTGCCCCAGCCTTGCCCGCACCATCGATCAAAGGTCGAGCCGCACGCGGGAGAGTCCACGTTGCCCCAGCTAAGCCAGCCCACGCTCGAGCCGAGAATCCAGTAGAAGCCATAGCGGGAGTCCACATATTGGACCATAGAGGCGGCGAACATCACCGTGTCAGCCGGGTTGGCGACGGCGGTCATGCTGAGCGTGTTGTAGTGAGAATTGCTTGGCCAATCGGCCACATTGAAGAAGCTGAAGGTGGTGGAGTTATATCCGAATCCGGGCTCGTTGGCCTGGCTTTGCGGGCGTGTCCAGCCTGCTTCGGTTCGTGTTCGCCAGAGAGGACCGGCTGCGTCGGAGTAGATGTCGTAATTCTTTGTATAGGGCTGCAGGAGACTGGTCCAGAGCGTCACGTAGTGATTCTCGATCGGGCGTGAAGTCTCGTTGTAGGGCTGATCGGAGTAGAGCTGGCTAAGCACGGCTCGATCATCGAAGTCATTCGCGTACGTGAGCGCGGCCGTGAGAATCTGTTTCTCATTGCTGATCGAGACGCTTACCTTTGCTGCCATTTTGGCTTGGGCAAAGACGGGGAAAAGAATGGCTGCTAGGATCGCGATGATCGCGATCACGACGAGGAGCTCTATGAGAGTAAAAGCTCGCTTTGAAGCATGCATAGGCAAAATTCACCTCTTATAAATTCCGGCCACGATGACCTATCTACAGGATAAATGAAAATTTGTGAAAATCGTGAACTTTTTTTGAATTTGCATTTTCAGGTTCAACAGCTCTGCTTTCGGAAGTCGTTTTACCAAGGTGAATATATTAGTGGAGAGTTTTAGCCGTATAATAACAACATGCAGAATCTCATATCTCATCCCGACGAACCCTGTTCAGCCTTCTTGGGAGGCCGGAAAGTCAGCGAAGGCAAAGCCCGTGATGTTGCGGACGACGTGAAGCAGAAGCTGTCGTCTGATGAACTCGCAAGACTGCTCATTTTTTCTGATTTGACGGCGAGGGTGGTAGAAGTCGACTTTACAGGAAAGCTCCCGGCCGTACCGCCGGCACCCATAGAAGAAACTCGTCGCCCAGGTCGTCCGAAGCTAGGTGTGATCGGAAGGGAAGTTACGTTGTTGCCGCGGCATTGGGATTGGCTGGAAAAGCAGTCGGGAGGAGCCTCGGTGGCATTAAGGCGATTAGTCGATGAAGCGAGGAAGCTCAGCCTGCAAAAGGACGAGGCGAGGCGGGCGCAGGAAGTCGCGTACCGCTTTATGTCGGCCATGGCGGGCGATCGACCGAACTTTGAAGAAGCAGCAAGAGCGCTGTTCGCCGGGGACCGCGAAAAGTTTGCGGAGCAGACGAAGCTGTGGCCGGAGGATATCCGCGATCACGCGATGAAACTTGCTGGGCCAGCGTTTCCAACGGATGTCGTCCAGCCGGAATAAGCCTCTCAAACGAATCGCCGCAGCAT
>JAEVZK010000117.1 GCA_023392285.1 Armatimonadota bacterium
TCCACCGCGACCACTTGAGCTTTGGTCTTCGCTTCGATGAAAACCTTTCTTAATTTGTTCGTCCGAACCATGCGCAACTAGTATGAACGGATGAATCCCGCATCCACGTTGCATTCAAGATCAGTTCCGATTAAAGAAAAGATCGTAAGTGCATCCGCCTAAGCAATCCTCATATCTTCGGTGGTGGAGAACAGTATATGAGCCATCCATATTGACTCGGTCGATCGGACCCTTCATGACCGGTCCCTGATCCGAGTCGTCGTTAGGATCATGCATCCATTCCACGATGTCCCCGATCCAAGGCGAGGCAAGCATGCCCGCGTCTGGCGTCGCTCGCCAATACCCGTAATCGAACTTATCGCCGCTTGGCGCCGTTTCAGGCATGCTTGCCCTCAAGTACGCATAGCTGACGCGGTAGGGAGATCGCGGATCATTAATTGCTCCGCAAGGAGAAGGGTTCCAGCCTGCTTTGAGGGGATTTTGCTTGCGAGGATCTAAGACAGAGGAGAACACGTGCTCGTCCTTGATGTAGGTCATCACCAAAGGCAAAATCTCTGGTGCCTGTCCATCTTGATCGTTTTCATACATCGTGACTGCAGCATAAAGCTGACGCATATTGGAAACATCGGTGATGCTCTTTGCTCTTCTCTTCGCCTGCGCAAATACCTTGAGCCCTAGGCTCGATAAAATCGCTACAATCGCGACGACTACAAGTAATTCGAGGAGCGTGATCGCCCGTCTTTTCATTGCACACCTTCAAAGACCCGGTTCTCTAGTAAAAATTTGATGCCCTTCGGAATTGCCTCTTTGAGTAGGGGGTAAACAAAATAGCAGATCGTTCCATTTAAGAGCAACAGCAGATAGACTAATCGGTTTTTTCTGCCCATCAATTCGCTCCAGCCCCCTGGAACTGCTATCTGATAAGCCAGAGCGATCATAATCGTCCACACCAACCAGTGAATGAATCTGGGCAGCTTGCTTCCCACGATCAATAGAAGGGCCATGGGAAGCACTACCCACCTGGCAATCAAGACGGCGTCTGACATATCGAGCCAAAAAGTAAGGAAGAATCGCTCAATTCCCCACATGTAAGGGGCACCGCGAAACCGGTCGCGCCCAAGAATCCCTATGCAACGGAAGAAGGTGGAAAGTAAAGCGTCACCGAGGACGGCCGTGATGAAAACGGCCACAACGGTCAGCAGCACACTGTTCACCTTCTTCAATAACATGACAAGCCTAGGCGTATAAGTTAAGGGGTTCGGGCCTCCTGTTCCGACTATAGCCTTCATCAGGTGCCTTGAAATGAGCATCTACCGAACTAAATCTTACAACACTTTTCAAGTGACGGTTTTTTTGAGCATTCGCATGTTCAAATCCCGGAGGAAGTTCTGGTTTTTCTGCCAGTCGCCATATCGGTCGAATCTGGAAAGGCCAAATGGGACCATGTATCTAATTAGCATTGAGAAGGAGCCTCCCACAATTGAGGCAAGCTTGGGAGGTCGAATTGACTGGCTTGAGCTTCATACCTTGGTTGAAGAGCTCAAAGAGCGATTCTTTTCGCGTCGCAACGAGGGGTATTCGTTCATCCTGGATTTCTCAAAGGCGCGCGCGTTTGATCACGCCTGCGAGCGGCTCCTCGACGAGGCTGCTGCCTTCGGCGAGCACTGTGGAATTAAATTGGTTTCGGTGTATTCGAACGGGATCAACGCTCTTGAGCGGGATCGCGCAGCCTAGGAGGCGTCACCCCTTCGTAGCCCAGCCAGTCTCATTCCAAAGTGCATCCATCCTTCGATGATTCCTTGCCGCTGCTCTTGCGCCTCTTGATCCTGGGGCCACGTTCCCATGTTGATCACCATGTGCCCCCCGCGTTCACTTGGCGTGAACTCGATTTCCACCTGATATGTCCCGGGCTCGTGCGACCATTCCCAAGTGAAGGCGAGCTTACGACCCGGCTCAAAGGCCGAGTACGTGCCACGCAGCAGCCAACCCTGCTGTGGCCACGAAAAGGCGTAAGCGCCGCCCACGCGCGGCTCGACCGTAGCCTCCCGGGGCCACCACTTCACCAGCAGTTCCGGCTTTACCAGGTGATTGAAAAGTTCTTCAGGGGTAAAGCCAGAGAAATCACCTTCGACGCGTATGGTCGAACTGTTAGGCGAGACATCGTGCATGCCTTATGGTAACTCAAACGAGAGGCCGGAACCCAGCAGGAATACGTAAGCGGCTGAAATCTTCAATTGCAAACCGGTCAGTCATTCCAGCGACGTAATCGACTGCACCTTGAACGCCCTGAAACTCGTCTGGCAGGTGACCGGGTTCTGCATAGTGACGAAACAACTCTTCAACGATTTGCTCGGCCTTGTTCATTTCCGGGTAAAGGGTGGGATAGAGGAGGTAAACGTTCTCGAACAGCCATTCTTTCAGGCCGTTCATGACTTGAAGAAGCTGATCGGAAAGGCGTATCGCGGGTTGATCCGTGCTGTGCTCGATCACATCCATCACCATCGTGCCGATGCGCCGCGAGTGACTTGCGCCCAACCGGTCGAATTCATGCGGAACCTTCTTGATGATCTGAGATCGCACCGCGTCGTCCAAATCGTGATTCAGATAAGCGATTCGGTCGCTGATGCGAACGACCGCGGCTTCCAGGGTGGAGACGGGCTCCCCGTCGGCGGCGGATAGATCCTTCCTGCCCTTCGAGTGTCCACTGATGCCTGCACGTGTCTCTTCAGTAAGATTCAGCGGTTCAACGTGATCGACGACCCGAAGCGACTGTTCCCAATGGTGGAACTGCCGGGAATCACTCCCGCTGGCAATCGACCTTAAAGATCTGTCGAGTGCTGCCTCTCCCGCATGCCCGAAAGGCGTATGGCCCACATCGTGCGCCAGTGCGATGGCCTCGATCAAATCTTCATTCAAACGGAGGGCTCGTCCAATCGTTCGCGCGATCTGGCTCACTTCGAGCGTGTGGGTCATGCGGGTCCGATAATGATCACCCACCGGATCAAGAAACACTTGCGTCTTGTGCTTTAGGCGGCGAAAGGCTTTCGAATGCAGAATTCGATCGCGGTCACGCTGGAAACACGTCCTAACCGGATCGGGTTCCTCTTTCCTCTCCCGGCCTGCGCTTTGGGAACTTAGCGCCGCGAATTGGGAAAGGATTTCCCTCTCGGTGCGTTCAATTCTTTCGCGGACGTCGGCAGTCACGAGCTACAGACGAGTTCGAATGAGCCGAGGCTTCACCGGTCTTCTATGCGTACAGAACCCGGAGAATTTCCTCGACCGTTGTGACACCCATTAAGATCTTGGCCGTCGCATCCATCTGAAGGGTCTTCAACCCGTTCTCGAGCGCCAGCCTTCGAATAATGTGGCTCGGTGATCGGCGAAGAATCTCGTCACGGATCGGGTCGTTGAAAATCATCAACTCGTGCACGCCGGTTCGGCCCTTATAGCCCGAGTGCTTGCACTTCTCGCAACCGACGTTCTTGAAGACCGTGAACTCCTCTGGAAGATGCTCGGGTACCGGCAGTCCGTACCGCTGAAGCTCATGCTTGTACATCTGCATCGGCTGCTTGCAGCCTGGACAAAGCTGCCGGACCAGCCTCTGCGCGAGAACGCCCAAGACGGAGGACGAGATCAGGAATGGCTCGACGTCCATGTCGATCAAACGAGTAGGTGCCGAGGGAGCATCGTTCGTGTGAAGGGTGCTGAGCACAAGGTGGCCGGTAAGTGCGGCTTCCATTGCGATCGTCGCCGTTTCTTCATCGCGCATTTCACCGACCATGATGATGTCTGGATCTTGGCGCAGCATTGCCTTCAGACCCGCAGCGAACGTCATGCCGGCTCGCTTGTTCACGCCGCACTGATTGATGCCTGGCAACTCATATTCCACCGGATCTTCGATGGTTATGATATTGCGTCCATCCGTGTTGAGCTTATTAAGAATGGAGTACAGGGTCGTCGATTTACCCGACCCGGTCGGTCCGGTGACGAGGATAATTCCGTAGCTTTTGGAACACATATCCTCGACATGAGCAAGATTCTCTGGCAGGAATCCCAGCTTCTCCAGACCGACGTTGATGCCCCCCTTATCGAGCACGCGCATAACGATTTTTTCGCCGTACACGAGGGGCAGGGTTGAGACTCGGAAGTCAAATTCCTTTCCGGAAATGACCGCCGAGATGCGGTTATCTTGTGGAGCGCGCTTCTCAGCGATGTCCATGTCGGACATGATTTTCATGCGGCTCGTCAAGGGCGCGATCACCTTGCGAGGCAGCTTCATCGCTTCTTCGAGAACTCCGTCCACGCGATAACGCACACGCAGGCCGTCTTTGAGCGGTTCGATATGAATATCGCTGGCTTTATCCGCAATGGCCTGGCTGATGATAAGATTTGCAAGGCGAATGATGGGCGCATCGTCGCCCATTTCACTGAGCTCATCGTCGACTTCGTCTTTGACGGCAGATACCTGAACTTGGCCGTCGAAGTCTTTCATCACGCCCGCGAGGGCGTCACTGACCGCGAACTCACCATTGTAGTGGTTGGCAAGTCCGGCCAAGATGTCTTCTTCGACCGCGATCATCGGCTCAATTTCGTGGCCGGTGGCAATTCTAAGCTCGTCGATGATGAAAATGTCGAGCGGATTCGCCATCGCGACGGCGAGCCGGTCTCCCATCTTTGAGACCGGAAGGCACTTGGATCGCTTGGCCAATTCGGGTCTCAGCAGGGCGATCAGGTCTTCGTCCGCTTCCCATCCACTTAGTTCGAAAAAGGGGATTCCCCAAACCTTGCCGAGGCAGCGAACGCGATCTCGCTCGTTGACGAAGCCCAGACTCACGAGGATGTTCCCGATGGGCTCGGTCAGGCCGAGCTCTTGCTGTCTGGCAACCGCCGCCGAAAGCTGGTCTTGGCTGATCAAGCCTTCCGCGACAAAATAATCTCCCGTTAACATCCTGTGTCAGAACTCCGCCGGGGCGCGCCACGCCCTCACCCAGTACTCTTTCCATCGGCATGGTTTCCAGCAACCTGGTAAGGGTGCTGTCTCAGGTTCAAACTAGCAGTGCGACTAGCTGGGATGGGTGCTAGCTAGTAGTCGTGACGGGAGTAGAAATTGCGCAGGCATGCATCGGCCCAGGTTGGAGAACCGTCTACTTGCGCCAAAAGCGGTATTTCAGAAGAGTCCAGAAAGCTTCGGGAGCATCTGTCCAGCGAATTTTTTTGCCAGCTGCTTTGTTCCGTGGGACATAGGTGATCGGCAATTCCATTATCTTCTCGCCGAGCCTGAACGTCTTGGCCGTCACCTCTGGGCAAAATTCGAAACGGACGCACTGCAAATCCATTTCTCGCAGAAACTCCGTGCTGAAAGCTTTATAGCAAGTGGCCTCATCGCTGAGATGATGGAAGTAGAGGATTCCCACTGCGGCCCGGAGCATTCGATTCACAAGTTTGTTTGGTAGAGCCATTCCATGCGTTAGACCCTTGGCGAATCTGGTGCCATACACCACTTTGGTTTGACCCAACAAGATCGGCTGGATGAGTGCCGGAATCTGCTCAGGGGCGTATTCAAGATCAGCGTCTTGGACAATGACCGTCTTGCCGGCTGCGAAAGGAAGCGCCTGGCGAATAGCTGCCCCCTTGCCGCTTCGTACCGGATTGGTGAGCACCGTGATCGCATCGCCAAATCCCTGGAGAACTTCTCCGGTTCGGTCTGTGCTGCCATCGTTGATGACAATCACCTGAACATCGATGGGAAGCGCCAAGCAGCGCCGCACGACTTCGCCGATCGTTTCTTCTTCGTCCAGTGCAGGCACGAGAACCGTCACGTCCGGCTGTTCGAGTGGCATTTGCGGAGCTATGTTACTCTCTGTCGATTGGGTCGCCTCTGCGGTCGGCATATGCAAAGTTTCTACGCTCCTAGGCAGAATTGGAGAGCATGTTTGCAACCTTGGTGCCAAAGAGCGCAAACTCTGGAAGATGATTGGCTATACGCTACGTGATAATCCGGTCCCGAATCGTCTTGCCTCTGAAGCAAATCAGCGTGCTATGCGGGCTGAAACCGACATGAGGCAACTTGAAGCCAGGCTCGATGCGCTTGAGATGAGTTGCGCGGCCCTCTTCAAGCTCCTTAAAGAGCGCCACGGCTACTCGAATGATGACTTGGTTCAGGCGATCCATGCGATCGATCTTGAAGACGGATCGCTCGATGGCAAAGTGAAGCGCACCACTGGAGTCTGCCCTTCGTGCGGCCGAAAACTCCTTTCCAGATCCAGCATAAAGTGTTTGTGGTGTGGTGCGCAGCTCACGACGAATCCTCTAACGGGCTAACTTAGCCTGAGATTTTGTAGCGAATCGTCACATTGACATTCACTTCGATCTGGCCAGATTCGACGGGGGTTGCATCCTTCATCGCCAGTCCCGCTCCCCGAGCCATAAACGGCCGTGGCGGAGGATTGTATCCTCCATCGGTTGAGACATCGTAAACGCCGGTGATCTTTACGCCCAGCGCTTCAGCAATCGCGTCAGCCTTTGAACGAGCATCGGCGACCGCATCTTTCAGAGCCTGGGCTCTAGGTCCGCGGCCATCCCGTAGGTTGAAGTCGATCCCTTGAACATTGTTCACGCCGGCGGTGACTCCAGCGTCGATCACGGCTCCCACCTTTGAAAGGTCCTTAAGCCGGACGCTCAAAATATTGGAAGCTACATAGCTTGTAATTTTCGATTGCTCACCCGGTTTCGGATTGTTGTACTGCGGATATAGACTGAGTTGGCTCGTCTGTACGTCTTTCTTCGCAATACCCATTTTCTCGAGCGCCGCAATCAGACGATTGGCCACCTTGTTGGCGGCATCTTGAGCCTCCGAAGCATTCGTGTCTTGCTGCTGCACGCCCAATTGAACGATCGCTTCGTCGGGCGAGGCAAAAACTTGCGAACTTCCGGTGACGGTAATAATTTGCTCTGGAGCTTTCACTTCTTGCGCCAAGGCTACCAGGGGCAGAAGTAGCAGCAGACCGAGTAAGAGTCGTTTTCTCATAGATGAACTTTAGACGATTATCGATTCCGCCGGGCACACATGGGCCTAAAGCGGAGTTCCTCGTCTTAACCGCACCCATGAGCCACGCTCAAGAGCCATTCTGCCTAGATTTTCCTCGCTGGCGCTTTTTGAGAGTGAAATATTCGTAAAGATTGTCAAATGCGCAACACGAGCCAAGGCCCGCGCGCGTCTTTAGCGGTGGCTTGCAACAAAAGCAGCCGCTCTCATGGAGGAACCAATTTGAAGAAGGCAGTTTTTGTGAGCGCTTTGCTCGCTTTGGCGGTGAGCGCATTCGCACAGGTCGACCCAAACCGGACCGTTGCGACGGTGGATGGAGTTGACATCAAAGGTGCGGAGTATTACCGCCGGATGGAATTCTTGCCGGGTGTTGGCAAAGACATGGGGAGCGGCTTCGCAGAGTTCCCCCCCGGATTCCTCACGTTAGAACAGCTTATAACCGAGCGTCTGGTATTCGAACTGGCCAAGAAAAAGGGTGTCTCACCCACTGAGCCAGAAATCCAGGCCGAATTCGATCGTCGGCGACAGGTGAATCCGAAACTGCTAGAACAATGGGGATCGATGGGCCGAACTGAGGCTGAGCTTCGCTACAACATCAAGTTCGATCTTGCCCAATTCAAGATCTTAACTGCAGGGGTTACAGTGACTGACCAAGAAATCGATCAGCACTACAAGAACAATCCAGCCGAGTTCACGATTCCCAAGCAGGTTCGCCTTCGCGTAATCGTCGTCCGGTCCGCGGAGGACGCAGCCAAAGTGGACAAGGAGTTGGCGACCAAAGCCTTCGCCGACGTAGCGAAAGCGTTCAGCGTCGATGTGACGGCTCCGCAGGGCGGAGAATACGGGACCGTGCCCTTAACTTATCTGAACGAGCAGGTGCGCAAGGCGGTTGGGGCGACGAAGACGGGTGCAACCACGCCGTGGTTTCCCTCCGCAAACGGCACCACCCAATTCAAATTCTTGGTTGAAGAGATCATTCCAGAGAAACTTCAGCCCCTGGATGCTAACGTGCGGTTCGCGACCAGGCAAAGGATGATGATGGACCAGGGAAGAATCAAAAACAACATCAAGAAGGAACTCGACGAACTGCGAAAGACCGCTACGATCGACATCAAGGAACCGACCTTCGCTCAGGCATACAAGAAATATATCGACGCTTATCTCGCGAACGGAAAAGGCTAGCGAATGGCGCGCCTTGTCTGGATCGAGGATCAGCCAGGGGGTGCGGTTTCGCCCGAAGTTCGCACCCTTCTTGAGAGTGGCGCTCCCCTGTTTTGCGGCGATGCTTTCGTTCGCGACAAACTTGGCGATTTGCCGGTTCGGTCAGTACCCGCTGAAGGTCTGCCAGATGACGGCATTCTGCTGGTAAGAGGAGGCGGGCCGAAGCCGCTTCCTCCGCTCGACCAACTTGCCGATGTGGTTCGGCGTTTGCTTGGGCCAGGAGGTTGTCCCTGGGATCAGGAGCAAACCCACGAATCACTCAAGAAGTATCTCTTGGAGGAGTGCTACGAGGTGATCGATGCGATTGATTCCGTGTCTGATCCGGCACTTCGCGAGGAGCTTGGCGATCTTCTGCTGCAGCCAATCATGCACGCCGCAATGGCAGAGCGTGACGGGAGATTTTCGATTGATGATGTGGTCAACGAAATCGTTCTGAAGCTTGTTCGTCGTCATCCTCACGTCTTCGGATCCGTACAGGCGGAGGACTCAGAGACGGTGCTCCGCAACTGGGATGCAATCAAAAGAGTCGAGAAAGGCGTCGCTGAACAGAGGTCGATTCTCGAAGGGGTTCCGCGATCGATGCCGTCACTTCTTCGCGCTCACGAGATCAGCAAGCGGGCCGCCCGCAGCGGCTTTGAGTGGCCGAATATGGAGGCAGTTTTCGACAAGCTTCGCGAAGAGGAATCAGAACTCAAAGCTGCAATAGCCAAGGGCGACCAGGAGGAGATCGAAGCAGAAATCGGCGACCTTCTCTTTACCGCCGTTAACCTGGCGCGGTGGGTCAACGTAGAGCCGGAAGATGCTCTCCGGCAGATGCTGGACCGATTCTGCTGCCGTTTTGCCCAGATGGAGGGTGCGTCCCAGGAGCCGCTTGAGCAGCTCTCGCCGGAGAGTTGGGATGAACTTTGGAACGAGGCGAAGCGGAAAGAGGCGCAAAAAAGCGGTCGCCCTGACATAGATTGAACCCTGAACGTCCGATCATATAGACAGATCACGCTCTCCTGACTCTGATATCTCATGATGAAATCACCACTGCTCATCCTTGCCTTGCTGTCCACCGGCGTATTAGGTGTCGCCACTTGCAGTTTTGCTCAGGACGCCAAGCCTGAAAAAACGAAGCAAACCAAGAAAGCTGACAAGGCCGCCGAAGATAGAAAAGCTGCCACAGATGCGGACGAAACAGCTTATAAAGCGGCGATCAAGGGTCTCCAGCGCGTCGATGGTCCGGTCCCTCTCTTTGTGAAAAAGAAGGAGATCTTCGCCGAGATTTCGGAAGACATGATTGGCAAAATCCTTATGTGCCAGACCACCCTGGCCAGCGGGTTTGGAGGTCTGGATTACCAGGCTGGTGATTCGGTGGGCCCCAACGAGGTCCAAGCCTTTCGATTAGATCGCGATGACGATCAGATCTGGTTTGTTCGGCCAAACCTGCGATTCCGCTGGTTAAAGGACGATCCCCTGGCAGTTAGCTCTACTCGCAGCTTGCCGGAGGCTATCTTGGGTGGCTACAAGATCGAGCAGCGAAATCCGGCAAAGAAGCTGCTTCTGGTCAACCTGACGAGCTTCTTCAACGGCGATATCTCCAAAGTTGGCGACCTGGTGAATGCTGGTACTGGCGGCACTTACTCGCTCGATGCTGGAAAGTCGTCAGTTGATCGAGCCCAAGGCTTTCCCGACGACACGGTGGTGAGGATGAATCTGCACTACTTCTCAGCCAAGGGTTCCGAACCCAACCCAATCCTCGTGCTGCTCGGCTTGGCATCCGAAGATCAACTGGAAGACAGCCGCAGCGTGCCCCTCAAGGTGACATACAGTTTGTGGATTCGTAAGGACGACGGCTACGTTCCGCGGCTTTCCGATCCTCGCATCGGGTACTTCACGGAAAGCTTCTACAACATGGCCAAGTTTCTGCAAGACGACCGCACCGAGCGGTATATCAGTCGCTGGAACTTGGTCAAAAAGGATCCTGGTGCCCGTTTAAGCGAGGCCGTTAAGCCGATTGTGTGGACGCTCGATCCCTCGATACCGAAAAGTTACCGTCCCGCCATTCGAGAGGGAATTTTGCGCTGGAACAAAGCATTCGAGGCCATTGGATTCAAAGATGCGATTCAGGTGCGAGAAGCGTCCGAATCGGATCCCGACTACGATCACAGCGACGGTCGCTATAACGTGATTCGCTGGACGATGACTCCGTCTTCGGGATATGCAGTCGCAATTCCCCGAATCGATCCCTTCACGGGCGAGATCTTGAATGCTTCCGTAACCATCGACGCCAACATGGCTTACTACACTGTGATGGAACACGCGAAGAGTTCGACTCCTGCCTCGGCGGCCGCCGTCTACCCTCGCATGAATTCAGCGTTTCTTCGCGACGCGAATCGAAATATGCCAGTGGATCGCTACCTCTGGAACTATGAGGAGGAGTCGGCAAAGCGAAGTGCGCAGAAGAGCATGACCCTCTACGGCTTCAATCGACTGGACTGCGACTATGGCGAAGCCTTGAGCGATTCCAGCGCCCTCTCCTACACGGCCGCTTTGGCGAGCGGCATGAAAGTGAGCAAAGAAGACTATGTCAAGAGATACTTGGCCAACGTGGTCTGCCACGAAGTTGGCCACTGCCTCGGGTTGCGGCACAATTTTGTTGCTTCCACCTTTTTGAGCACCGACAAGTTAGCCGACGATTACTACACGTCGGAGTACGGCTCGAGCGGAAGCGTGATGGACTATAACCCGGTGAACGTACAAGCCGTTCTGAAAGGGGAAGGCAACTTCTACATGCCGACCCTCGGACCGTATGACACGTGGGCGATTCAGTATGGTTATCGATCATTCGGTGCGCGAACTCCGGAGCAGGAGCGTGCTCAGCTGCAGGCAATTGCTTCATTGTCGGGCGAACCAGGACATGCTTATATGACCGATGAGAGCGCCGACGACTGGGATCCTTACGTCGTCCGCTTTGATAACTCCAGCGACCCTGTGGACTATTCAGCGAAGCAGATGGAAGCGGCTCATCGGGCGTTGCTCTATGCTTTGAAGAACCTGCCGCAAAAGGGCGAACCCTATGCGAAGCGAACCGAAATCATATTGCGGGCTCTCGCGGCAGCATTTCGCGAGGGCCGATTCACTGCGAGATTTGTGGGTGGCGTCACGGCAAATCGAACCTTCAGAGGAGACAAAGGGGAGCGGCCGAGCCTAGCTCCAGTAGATTCAACGGTTCAACGCCAAGCCATGCAGCTGATCGTGAAGAATTGTCTTGCTCCTGGGGTGATGTCGCTGCCACCTTCAGCGATGCTGACTCTGATTCAAGATCTGAACCAGGATCGTGCCGCCTCTTGGAGCGCACCAATGAGAGACTTGCTGTCTACTCAGCAGCAGATGCTTTACGTGCTCCTCATGAGCTCCGACACCATGGACAACATCGCCGAGAATGCGTACAAGCTCGGAGGCAAGGCTGGAACGTACTCGCTAGGTGAGCATTTCCGAACCTTGACCAACGCGGTTTTCCAGGAAGTCGATCAAATCCAACCCGTGACTGCCCTTCGTCGAGATTTGCAGCAGTATGCGGTGGCGGGTCTGATTACCCAGGCTGGTGCGGGACCGGGTCAACTGAACAGCGATGCCCGCATGTACGCGAACGAGACTCTCAAGTCACTGTCAGTGCGTTTTGGCTCTGCGCTTGCGCGAGGGAAGGGACTGGACGATCTGACCCGGCTCCACCTCCGCAACACCAAAGAAACGATCGACCGATTCTTGGGCCGACAGTCTGTCGCAAAATAACTTCATACCGTAGAATGGATTTGTGTCGACGATCTACTCTACGGGTGAAGAGCTGGTTACAGAACTTCAAGATTTCGTCGATCGCGAGGTCGACCGGAATGGGGGCGATACAGCCGCAAGGCGTCCGTCTCATCGGCTGAAGTTTGAATGGCCGCCTCACCCCATTAGCTACAGCTATCACGTTCTGGCGAGCGATTGGAAGCAAGGCACGACCTTCGAAAGTGACGGGGAAACTTTCGCGGTCGAAGTGGCCACAACACCCTACGGCACGTTTGGAAGGTGCAACGACCTGTGGCTCGAAGCCCGCGGAGAAACGCTCGAAGACATGCTGGCGAATCTTCGCGAGTTGGCGAAGCCGCTCTTTTCTCGACAGAAGCTGATTGCGACAAGCCTTGAACGCACGGGGCGGTTCTCAGGCCACATCCGAGACCTTTCGCCGTTGGATTTGCTTAAGTTGTTGTACTGCAGCGACAGAGACGTCGCGAACGACGCCCGCATAGAAATCGAAACGCATGCGAGCTCTCACTTTTTTACACCCTCGCTGATCAGCATTCTGAAAGATCGTCGGCATCCCAATCGACGTTCCGCTCAGTGGTGTGTGCTCGACCTTTTTGAGGATCTTCCGTCCTTTTGTGCTTCCGCGGAGGAAGAAGCCTTCGCGTTGGCCGCGATGAAGGACCTCATTTGGAGTGCCGAGGACGACTATGCTCGAACGATCTACAAAGCGGGAGTGGTGCTGGGTGGGCATATTCCCGATAAGCAGGGCGGTCCAATATTGCTGGAGTGCCTAAACGCCCCGAGTCGTGAAGGGCGGCGCAGCGCGATCCACGGTCTGTTTCACGTGGTGGAATGGATGCCCGGGATGAGAGATTCGGTCGTGGGCGCGCTTGAGCGCTTGGCGGATCGGGAGGTGGATCACCAGTTGCGTGAATACGCAGAATTGATGGCTCGAGATATTGCCAACAATGAATACGAGCACATTCCAGAACCTATTTTCGAAGGCGAGTAGGCCATCGGGTTATGATGAACGGGTGAATCTGTCTCGCCGCACCTTTCTTGGAGCCGCCGCATCCGCGTTCGCTTCACCCCTGCTTCCTCGTCTCAGCAAGGTACTTCCCAGACAAATCATTGTGGGAGCGGGTGACCACCGATATGAAGTTATTCACGATTGGTTGACGCCACCGGATTCGATTAAATGGGGCGACACCCACGGGATCACGACCGATTCTCATGGGAATATCTATATCGCTCACACGGTTCATCCTTCGAGCGTAAAGCCGGACGCCATCTGTGTCTTTGATCCACAAGGCAAGTTCATCCGCAGTTGGGGAAGCGAATTCAAAGGAGGCGCCCATGGACTCGACCTTCGAAAGGAGGGAGGGGAAGAATTCCTTTACCATTGCGATATCAATCGTAACCTCGTGGTCAAAACCACGCTAGGCGGCGAGGTGGTGTGGAGCCGGGGAGTCCCCATGGAGAGCGAGGTCTACGAAGACGATAGCCGGTGGAAGCCCACCAACGTGGCCCTTCTGCCAGAGGGAGATCTCTTCGTTGGTGATGGATACGGCTCATCATACGTCCACCGCTATGACAAGAACGGCCGATATAAAGGACTGGTGATCGGTCCAGGGCGAGAAATTGGACAGGTGCGCGAGCCGCACGGACTGTGGATCGATCAACGGTCGGGTGCGCCAAAGCTCGTGGTCTGTGACCGAGCCAATCACCGACTTCAAGAGTTCACCCTCGATGGTAAGCCACTTGGCACAGTAGAGGCGGGCATGAGGCGCCCTTGCCACATCCACTACAAGGGGGACCTCGCGCTCGTGCCAGATCTCGATAGCGTCGTCCATATTCTGGATCGGAACAACAACGTCGTCGTCTCCTTATGCGACGGAGCGCCCGACGATCTGCGCAACGCTCCTCGGGAGAAGTTCATTCCGGGTAAATTTGTGCATCCGCACGCGGCAGCCTGGATCAACGATCGAGACATTGTGGTCGTCGAATGGGTGCCGATCGGGCGAGTCACCCTGTTGCGCAAAGTTGATTAGCTGTTCATCTGAGCCTACTGCGGGAACAGAATCGTCCAACAATAAGCTTATGAGCACATCCAAGACGGCGGAGCCGTCCGCCCGCAAACACGTCGAAGGGCCTGATCCAGATTCGCAGGCATTCTCATCCGTCCGGGCGATCTACTTCGACTTAGACGACACCCTATGCGGTTATTGGGATGCCTGTAAAGAGGGAATTCGTCGGACGTTCGAAAAGCATGGACCGAAGCACATTCCGGTCGAAGAATCCATCCAGCACTGGGCCGCGGCCTTTCGCGAGTTCAGTCCGACCCTCAAGAAGACCGGTTGGTATGAAACCTATCTAAAGAATGGCGAGCCGACGCGAACTGAGCAGATGCGCCTCACCTTGCAGCGGATGGGCATCGATGATCAGGATCTTGCCCGAGACTTGAGTCAGACCTATTTGGAGGAGCGCGATCGCTGTCTTGAGCTTTTTCCTCATGCCGAAACAGTCCTCAAGAATCTTTATGGGAGATATCCACTCGGTCTGATCACCAATGGGCCGGCGGATATTCAGCGGATGGAAATAGCCACTCTGAACATCGAGAAATATTTCCAACACATTTTCATCGAAGGCGAGCAGGGAGAAGGGAAGCCCTTGGCCTCCGTTTTTGAGCGAGCCGCACGAGCGGTGGGACTGACGCCAGATCAGCTGCTTTTCGTGGGCAACAGTTTTGCCCATGATATGGCTCCAGCTATTCAGTTCGGCTGGCGTACCATTTGGGTGAGGCGTGAAAGCGATGTTCCGCCGAGTGCCGGGCCGGAAGCCGCAAAGCCGGAAGAGCCTCCCAAAGGAGCAACCATGCCGGACGCAATCATCCATGATCTGGACGAACTCCTTCGGCTGCTGCCTTAGCTGGGCTTCAACTTCGCGTCGATTAAGCTCTCAAATGCGGCTGTCTTTGCGCCGAATGCATCGATCGGCAGCGGAGCGAAGCTATAAAGCTTGGTCTCGAGGATGTAAAAGCCCTTTCTTTTATCGATCCTCCGCAATTGGTCCAACGTCAGCTTCATTCCCGATTCCCCTTGGGAAAAGAAGATGGTGCCGTCTTCGACGATCACCGTGGTGGGTTTGGCAAAGCGTTTCGCGAGGCGGCTGGTGATCATAACGCTGCGGGCGGGAATTGAGAGTGGCCACGCCAGGCAAAAAACTCCGAATGCTTGTGTGCCTCGATTGGGTCCGAAGATGATCGCCAAGATTCCGAAGACCGGAAACGCGATGAAGACCGGCCAAAACCTTCTGGTGTACTGTTCGGCCGCAATCATGACGAGCTGTCCTCGGCTAATGGTGAAGGGACGGGATTTCAGGATGGCTGCTTCACCATTCCATCTCGGATCGTGGCAATAAATACTTGGACTTCTTCCGGGGATGCGAACGCCGTCTTCGGAACCACCATCGCATGCTTTTTGCTCGCGAATATAAATAGAAAATCTCCCAAAGCCCTGATTTCAGTGATTGCAAATAGCTGAAACTCGACGAACGATCCATCAGAGAATTCTTCTCGCAGGCGATCATCGAGGAGCATGACTTGGCAGCGGCTGAACAGCTGGCGATTTTGGTCGCGCTTCAGAAATGCCACGTAGCGTGTGAAGCTGAGGCCAATCGCCACAGCCATCATAGCAATAGCGAGGAGGAGCGCGATCACGGGGCCGAGATGCAAGCCGCCCCAAAGCAAAAACGCGAGCAGGATCGAGACCACCACATAAATGGGAATGATTCGACCGGAAAAGAGCCGGAACGACGGCCAAGCATACGTCTGGGGATGGAGAGTGAACGGCCGCGATTCAATCAATGCTCGCACCACCCTATTGTGAACGATGCCAGTTCATACTTATCCCATGCTAGACATCACGCCTGGGATCGTTACACGGATTCATTTGAACCGTCCCGAAGTTCGGAATGCCTTTAACGACAAATTGATCAGCGAGCTCGCAAGTGCGTTTTCGCAGGTACCCGCTGAGGCTCGGGCAGTCATCATTTCCGGCGAGGGCTCTGCGTTTTGTGCAGGAGGGGACCTTGAGTGGATGCGGAAGGCGGCCGAATACTCCCACGAGGAGAATCAGCGAGATGCCTTGAAGTTGGCGCGGCTTTTCCGGTCGATTACCGAATGCAAGGCGGTGACGATTGCAAGGGTGATCGGGCCAGCTTTCGGAGGAGGGTGTGGACTGGTGGCGGCCGCCGACATTGCGATCGCAAGCGAGGACGCTAAGTTTGCCTTCAGCGAAGTCAAGCTTGGACTGATACCGGCGACCATTTCCCCATTCGTGGTGAGCAAAATTGGTGCCGGACATGCTCGTGCTCTGTTTGCGACTGGTGAGCCCTTTTCGGCCGACCATGCATTGAGAATAGGCTTGGTTCACGAGGTCGTTCCAAGTGAAGAGGTGGATGCGGCCATCGGACGCAAGCTGAAGCATATTCTTGCAGCGGGACCGGAAGCGGTCGCTGAGGCAAAGAAGCTCGTGCGTGACCATCCATTGTCGTTAGATGAAGCTTCCCGTCGGCTCGCAGATGCTCGCGCGGGCCGTGAAGGAAAGGAAGGCGTGGCCGCGTTTTTGGAGAAGAGAAAGGCTAAATTCGTGGTGGAGCCCGAGGGGCAGGCATGAAGATCGCTTGTCACCAGTTCGATGTTGCGTTCGGGCGTCCAACTGAAAACGTGGAACGGATTGTCGACGTGGCGAGGCAGGTGAAGCGGGAGGGAACTGATCTTTTACTCCTGCCCGAAGCATGCCTGACCGGCTACTGCGTTAGCTGCGCGGAGGAAGCTGAATCCATCGCTCTGCCACGAAGCAGCGAGTACCTTGAGGCCATTCGTCTTGCGAGCGAAGAACTGGACATGCTGATCGCATTCGGATTCGCGGAAGCTGGCGACGGAAAACCGTACAACTCGGCTGTGTTGCTGGAACCGGGAAGAGAACCGCGCTTTTACCGGAAAACTCATCTTCCCGAACTCGGTCTTGACCGGCATGTGGAGCCAGGAAGAGAATTGCCGGTGTTCGAAACACGATTAGGAAAGATTGGCATCCTGATTTGCTTTGACCTTCGAGTACCGGAGGCCGCGCGTGTACTTGCCCTAAGGGGAGCGCAGTTGATCCTGCTGCCAACCAATTGGCCTCAAGGCTCGGAAACTTCAGCCGAGCATGTGGCAATCACCCGAGCGGCTGAAAATCGTGTCTTCCTTGCCGCATGCAACCGCGTGGGCGAAGAGAACGGATTTCGCTTCATCGGACGTAGTAAGATCATTCATCCAAGCGGTCAGATTCTAGCGGGGGCGGGAACGGAAGAGGAGACGATCATGGCAGAATGCGATTTGGCGGAAGCCCTCCTAAAGCGAAACGTCTTCGATCCCGGAAGATTTGAAACGACCGTGTTCGATTGTCGTCAACCGGACCTTTACCAGCCCCTTGGGCAAGCCTGAACCAATTCACCGCCCCAGTCGTCACGAAAGAAATTACATGAATTTTCCTCCTAAGACCCTTTTTATCTCTGGCATTTTGCTCAGTATCTTCGCGGTGATCATTGGCTGCGGCGGCGGAGGAGGAGGAAGTTCAACGAACGGCTCAACCGCTTCGACGGCGACAACCGCCACGACGGCGACGACTTCAACAACGTCGACGACATCTACGACGTCCACCACCTCGACAACTTCGACCACATCTACGACAAGCACGACGTCGACCACCAGTTCAGCTGGGACGACGGGCTCGGCCGGGGATTTACCCGCGGACAAGATCTTCTTTTCCCAGACAAATTCGTTCGACGGAACGACGACCATTTCCTACATGGATCCGAATGGCACGAACATCACGCCTGTCGAGACCCTGAGCCAAAACTTCACCGCTTACGCACAGAGTTCAGCCGACGATAAAATCGCATTCGCCTACTCGTCGAACGTGAGTTCTCCCGCGTACCAGATCCTGACCAACACCGTTCTCTCCGCAAATGGAGCTACCGAGATTGATGCGGGTCCTTATGTGTATGTGCAGTCCATCCAATTCACCCCGGACGGCACACGCCTGGTCTATGTGGCGCAGACCCTCACCGGTACGTCTGGAGTTTACGTGGCTAATTCAGATGGCACCGGCACGCCAGTTCGGCTGGATGAAGCCGACGATGTCTCCCTTAGCCCGAGCGGCGACTACATCGTCTATTCTCGATTTTTCTCCAATGGCGAAATCTGCGTGAGAAAGTTGGACGGCAGTGCTTTTGTTCGCTTAACTTCGAACTCGTCTGAAGACATCTTCCCGCAATGGAGCAAAGATGGATCAAAGATCGTGTTCAGCAGCAACAGGACCGGATCGAATTTCAACATTTTCCTGATGAACAGCAATGGCACGAGCCCTGTCCAGCTGACTTCCACTTCCTCGAATGAATATGGGTCGACGATGAACACGGATGGCTCGGTCGTGGCCTACACGAAGATTGGAGCAAATCCTGGTATCTATTCCACGCCGGCGGGAGGAGGATCTGAAACTCCCGTATTCACGGGCACGACTGATGCGTGGATCTATTGGACAACCTCAAATGGTAGGCGCGGCGGAATAGGTGGACTTGGCCTCTCGATTGGTCGTCCTTCGCTTCGCGAGCGTCAGCTCCTCGTTGGGCGCTAGTCAGCCAGGTCGGCTGGGTAGAGCAATTTGGTTGTAGGGTGTTCGATCAGGTAATTCTGAACCGAGAACGGTCGTTCGTCCGTTCGGATGCGCGTATATACACCATCCTTGGCCATTTGCCAACTGTTCGTATTATCTTGGAGGTAGCGCTCCAAGATGTTTTCGCGAATATGGCCGACGAGTGTTGGCTTTGAGATCGGCACCAAGACCTCGATGCGGCGGTCCAGGTTGCGGCGCATCAGGTCGGAACTGCCGATGAAGACTTCGGGTTCGCCGCCATTTTCGAAATAGAGAATCCGACTGTGTTCGAGAAAGCGCCCGACGACTGAGATCACGCGAATATTCGTGCTCATCTCCTCGACGCCGGGGCGCAGACTGCAAATCCCTCGAACGATGAGGTCTACTTTTACTCCGGCTTCACTTGCCTCATAGAGGGCATCGACAATGCCCGGATCGACGAGTGCATTTAGCTTGAAGATGATTCGCCCTGGAACAGACTTTCCATGGTTCCTGATTTCCCGATGGATTCGATCGATGACCGCTTCCCGGAGGCCCATCGGTGCCACCAGCAACTTGCGATAGCTTCTTTGCCGGCTAAAGCCGGTGAGCACGTTGAACAATTCAGCCACATCTTGGGTTAGGTCCTCATTGCAACTGAGCAGCCCAAGATCAGTATAAAGCTGGGCGGTCTGTGGATTGTAGTTCCCAGTGCCGATGTGGACATACGTCCGAATCGCGTCTGCTTCTCGTCGGACGACCATCGCGAGCTTGCAATGAGTCTTCAGTTCCGCGAACCCGAAGCTCACGTGTACGCCCGCCCTTTCAAGCGCCCTTGCCCATACGAGATTGTTGCTTTCATCAAACCTCGCCTTTAATTCGACGAGCACCGCAACCTGTTTGCCCGCTTCAGCGGCAGCTAGCAGTGCCTCCACGATGGGCGAATGGCTTCCCACCCGATAAAGAGTCATCTTGATGCCGATCACGTCGGCATCGAGGGCAGCCGATCGGACGAAGTTCTCGACCGACCGAAAGCTGTCGAAGGGGTGGTGAATCAGCACATCTCCAGCCCGAATCGTGTCGAACGTTGCTCGGGCAGTTGAGAGGCTCTCCGCCACGTGCGGGGTGAAGCGGGAAAATCTCAGGTTGGGCTTGTCTAAGGCCGCCAACTCGTACAGGGCGTCGAGATCCATGAGTCCGGCTACCTCGAACGTCGTGCTTTCATCGAGTTCGAGCCACTTCATCAAGTCGTCTCGCAACGTCACGGGCATCCCAGCCTGCACTTGCAAACACACGGGATCGCCAAAACGTCGCCTCTTGATTGTCTGCTCCACCACGTCGAGAAGGTCGCCCGCTTCAAGTTCTCGAATTTCAATGTCGGCATCCCGCACGACGCGGAACAAGTAGCTACCGTCGATGTGAACGCCGGGAAAGAGCTCGGCCAAGTTTTCGCGAATGAGTTCTTCGGTTGGGATAAAGTGGTTGGCGCGCTTGGAGACCCGGTGAAGCCGCTTGATGACGGTGGGTACCTTGACTCGAGCAATTCTCTGGTTGCCGTGCTCGTCCTGAAGAATGACCGCTACATTCAAGCTGCGATTCGAGATGAATGGCAAGGTGGGATTCGGATGAAGGACTAGCGGAGTCAGGAGCGGAAAAATCTCTCGACGAAAATGTTCTTGTTGCTCGCGCTTCTGCTTCGCCGTCAGCTCCTCGTAACGCAGTAGCCGAATGTCCTCGGCTTCGAGCGCTGGCAGCAAGTCTCCTTGGAGCAAGTCGTCCGCTTGTCGGACTAGGTTCGCGACGGTTTTGGAAATGAGTTTCAGCTGCTCCGCGGGAGTCATCCCGTCTGGACTCATTTCAAATAAACCGCTGCCTTCCTGCTCGATCAGTCCGGATACCCGCACCATATAGAATTCATCCAAGTTCGACTCGAAGATGGCGAGGAATTTTAGCCTTTCCAGCAGTGGATTGGATGTGTTAGCAGCTTCTGCTAGTACGCGGCTATTGAACTGCAGCCAACTATATTCGCGGTTGATATATCGGTCAGAACGCAGCCACTTTCTTGGCTTGGGAGCTCGCTTCAAATTGGACATGGCTTAATCCGCTCCTCGGCCATTTCCAAGATCGCGCCTTCTCTTACTCCGAAGCGACTGACCACCATCGAAGGTCGGTTAAAGAAGTTGAGGAGCTCGCGAAACACGAGAGCGCCGGGCAAGATGGTCGCGGCTCGGCGAGGTTTGACTCCGAAGCGTGCGACGAGCGTGTCCAAGTCCAGCCGTGACGTCGCCCAAATCAAGTATTCAAGCTCCTCGCGATAGATCTCGCGATCTCCATCTGGATGAACGCACCTCCATAGCCCTCGTGCAATACCGCCGCAACTAACGATATTCTTAGTATCGGATTTCTCCACGTTTTCTTCTAACTGGTGTCGGATATAGCGCTCTAACTTCACGACCTCTTTTTCAGCTGGCGGATAGTTCGTCAAATGCGAAGCCCGCAATGTTCCGCTTCCCAGGCGAAGAGAAACATCTTTCACCATGACGCCATTAAGGG
Source organism: Armatimonadota bacterium (assembly GCA_023392285.1). Taxonomy (GTDB): domain Bacteria; phylum Armatimonadota; class Fimbriimonadia; order Fimbriimonadales; family Fimbriimonadaceae; genus JAEVZK01. The sequence continues at coordinate 21,271 of JAEVZK010000117.1, forward strand.
CTTGAGCGACTTGAACGCTGCCCCCGCCGACTTCGACGAAAATCATTTCGGCCAGCTCGCCTGTATCGAGCATGGCTCCCTTGATTCCATAGAGGGCTTCTTGATCAGCCGCTACTAGGTCGACCGTGACCCCAACTTCCGCGTGGACTCGCTTGAGGACCGCCTCTCGGTTGGAAGCCGATCTGATCGCTTCCGTGGCAAAGATATAAATACCCTTTGCTCGCGAAGACTTCGCCAATGTTTTGAACTCGAGAAGGGCACCGATCAGGCTGTCCTGAACGCCGAGAGGAATTTCGCCTTTCCTGGCAACGATTTCACCTAAATTTAGCCAGACATTCTCGTCTGCGATCTTCCGAAGCGTGCCCTTAGCAGTATCAGCTACTAATATGTGAGCGGTGTTGCTGCCGATGTCGACAGCAGCAAGAACTCGTCCCATACGCCTAGTATGAAGCGCGAAAAGCTCGGACGGTTCTTATGAGCTGCCGGCAATAAAAAAGCCGCCTCAAAGGCGGCTTTAAAAATTTGGAGCGGGAGACGAGATTCGAACCCGCGACCTTCTCGTTGGCAACGAGAAGCTCTACCACTGAGCTACTCCCGCATTTGCGTTAGAAGAATATACCTCAAGCCGACAGGGAGTGCAAGTGGGTCATAATTTTCCTTGTGTTCGATTCGACCGACCTCTTGCGTGAGCTGCAGCCAATAGTGCAAGAGGCGGGGCGCTTAGCGCAGCGGATGCACTCCCAGGTCACGCGGGTACTGAAGCCGGATGGGTCGATCGTTACAGAGGCGGATCGTGCTGTGGAGGAATTCCTTCGCCAGCGTCTCCCGAAGTTATTGCCTGATGCGGGCATCTTAGGCGAGGAGCTCGGAGCCGAACCAGAAGGATCGGCGGGCTTGTGGTGCTTGGACCCAATCGATGGCACGTCCAACTACTCCTTTGGATCCCCCATCTGGGGCGTAAGCGTGGGCTTGGTAAAGGGTGAAGAGGCGCTCGCGGGCATACTCTTTCTCCCCGATCTCGGGGAAATCTACCTTGGTGGACAAGGCTACGGCGCGACCTTCAATGGTGAACAGATGACACCACTTCCGGCCGGGCCAATTCGCAACGAAGAATTGGTCAGTTACCCTGACCGCGTTCTCCGGAGGTTGGTCGATTTCCGTCTGCCAGGAAAGATGAGGCATTCTGGAGCCTTCATTGTGGACGCCGCATTCACCTGCGTCGGTCGTTATCGAGGCTTGATTGGAATGCGGGAGAAGCTGCACGACATAGCGGCCTCTCTTGCGATCGCCAAAGAATTGGATGCCGAAATACGCATGCTGAGCGGAGAACCGCTTGAACTGGAGCCGCTCAAGAACGCGGAGTCTAAGATCGAAAACGCCTGGATGATCTTTCCTAAAAATTCCGGATTTACCTTACAAAAATGATCTGCCTGCCTCTTCTGGCTCTGATGAATCAAGGACCACTTCCAGACTTCGCCACCTTGCCTCATGCAAGGAAATATGGGTGTGTGCGGGTGGAAGTTGCACCTGCGATCGATGGCGACCTGGATCATCCGGTTTGGAAATCCGCGCCATGGAGCGAAAATTTCATGGACATCGAGGGGCCTCAGCATGTGCCGCAGCCGCGGCTACGAACCCGCGTGAAAATGTTATGGGACCAAAAGAACCTTTACGTGGGTGCCGAACTTGAGGAGCCTCAAATTTGGGCAACATTAACGGAAAGGGACTCGGTCATCTTCCACGATAACGATTTTGAGATTTTCCTCGATCCGGACGATGACAACCACCAATATGTCGAGTTCGAAATGAACGCGCTGAACACGGTTTGGGATCTTCTGTTGCCAAAGCCGTACCGCGATGGCGGACCCGCGATCAACCTCTTTGATATGAGGCATCTTCGTTCAGCGGTCAAGATCGATGGAAAGCTGAATGATCCGGCTGCGACTTCGGAGAAGTGGACCCTAACCGTCGCAATCCCGTGGCAAGACATTTCTGCTGTCAGTACTCGACGGGTGCCTCCAGCCATCGGAGATCGGTGGCGCATCAATTTCTCACGGGTCGAATGGGATCTTGGCGTCGAAAGAGGCAAATTTGAAAAGGTAACCGGCCGACCCGAGCACAACTGGGTTTGGTCTCCTCAGTGGGTTGTTAACATGCATTGGCCAGAGATGTGGGGCTTCCTAGAATTCCAAGGTGCCAGTTCAAAGCCCGTGAGCGATGATCCGAATTGGCGCACTCGAATGGAACTGATGAACATTTATCATCAGCAGAAAGCGTTTTTCGAACAGCATCAACGCTGGGCTAAGAGCTTGAAAGAACTCGGTAGTAGTAGCAAGGCATACTACTTGGCGTGGGAAGGTGTTTGGCTTGCCTCCTTGCCCGGTGCAAAGGGTGAAACCCTCACGGTAAGAGAAGATTCTCGCCTAACTGTAACCAATTAGAGGATCGACGTCGCGGACTGTTGAATAGGATAATCTGCATTGGTGAGTCAGTCCATCCAATTTCTCGGCGCAGCCGAAACGGTCACCGGATCTCGACACTTGTTGAGGCTAAACGGAAAGAAAATTCTTGTCGATTGCGGTCTCTTTCAAGGGAATCGTGAACTCAAGCAGCGCAACTGGCAGCCGTTCCCGGTGAACCCGAGTGAGATTGATGCACTGGTGCTCACTCATGCTCATCTGGATCACGTGGGTTACATCCCCAAATTGGTGAAGGACGGCTATTCGGGTCCCGTCTATTGCACCCGAGCCAGCCTTGGACTTGCGCGGATCAGCTTGCCCGATTCAGGTCGGATTCAGGAAGAGGATGCGCGCCATGCAAACAAGCATGGAAGTCGGCACAACCCGGCTCTTCCGCTGTATACGGAAGCTGATGCCTTCAGTTGCTTAAGCTCGTTCAAGAGCGTTAAATACAACCAATTCCAAGCCTTGCCCGGAGGTGCTCAGTTCCGTTTTCTTCCGGCGGGTCACATCCTTGGCTCGGCCTTTGCGGAAATTTATTTTGAAAACGGCGAGCGAATCTTGATGTCGGGCGACCTTGGCCGTTTTGACACGCCGATCATTAAAGATCCGACCCTTGTCGACAAAGCCGAATTCTTGGTAGTAGAGAGCACGTATGGAGACCGGCTGCATAGCCGTGAGCCCATCTTGCCGAAGTTGGTTGAGCTGCTAGAGTGGGCGACGGCCAACCGTTCAGCAATCCTCGTCCCAAGCTTCTCGATCGGACGAACTCAAGAATTGCTGTATTACCTCAAGCAGTTGCAGGATCAAAACCGAATGCCGAAGATTCCCATTTACGTCGATTCGCCGATGGGAGTGTCCGCTACCGAACTGTACGAAAACGCGCTGGAAGAACACGACGAGGAAACCCAACTTCAACTCGATCTTAAACAGAATCCCCTGGAACCCGCGGGATTAACCCTCGTACGGAGTGCCGATCAGTCAAAGGCTTTGAATTTCGCAGAAGGGCCGATGATCATCATCGCCGGGAGCGGCATGGCGACCGGCGGGCGCATTATCCATCACCTGCTCCATCGCCTAAACAATCCCTCGACTCTCGTGGTGTTCACCGGTTATCAGGCGGCTGGGACCTTGGGCAGGCGCATCCTAGAAGGCGAAAAACAGGTTCGCATCTTTGGAAACGAGATCGAAGTCAATGCCCGAATTGAAAAGCTGAATGCCCTTTCCGCGCACGCCGATCAGCTCGAAATCATGAACTGGCTGAAATCGTACAAGGCTCCGCCAAAGCATACATTTATTGTTCACGGAGAGCCTCCGGCACAAGAAGCTCTTCGACAAAAGATCGCTTCCGAACTGGGCTGGAGTGTCTCCATACCGAAGTGGCTGGAAGAGGCGCACCTCGCCTAGTTCTTAATGCATAACGTTAATCCGTCTCCCAAAGGCACAAGGCACGGCGTGACCCTGGGATCTTGGGAGACTCGCTGATTGAACTCCCGCAAAACCTTAGTCTGCTCCTCTTGATCCTCGGGATTTGCGACACGTCCGCTCCACAGAACGTTATCTGCCATAAGCAGACCGCCTGGTCTGAGCATTTTTAACGAGAGATCGAAGTAGTTCCAGTAGTTTGGCTTGTCGGCATCGATGAAGACAAAATCAAATTGGTGTCCTTCGCTCTGGAGTTGTTTAAGCGTTTCAATGGCAGGCCCGAGGCGCAGGCTAATCTTGTTGGCAATGCCGAGCCTGCTCCAAGCCTCTCGAGCCTTGCTGGTGTATTCCTCGCTTACATCGCACGCAATGACCTGCCCGTCCGGCGGCAGAGATATCGCAGTAACGCTAGAGCTGTAGCCGGTAAAGACGCCAATTTCGAGAGTTTTTTTGGCTCCGATCGCCCTCAGCAAAACCTTCAGAAACTGACCCTGATCAGGGCTGATCTGCATGCTCGCATCCACCATCTGCGCGGTTTCAGCTCTAAGTTCGGCCAAGCCGGTCTCCTCACGAAGCCAATTTTCTCTAATGTATTGGTCGAGCTGCTCATCGAATAAGAAAGAACGATTTGACATGCGGACATTGTGCCTTAAGAACGGGCGGCCGGAGACAAGGCTTTGCCCAAATCGAGCACCATTCTTTCGAGCGTTTCCATGGCATTGAAGCTGTCGGCCAGTCCCTTTATTCTTGAATCCGCATCTCGAACTGCCGTGACGGCCGCGCTCAACTGAGGGAAGCTCAGTCGCTTTGCCTGCTGGACAAGCTTGTTCTGACGATATGGGGGCTCCTTGCCGATACTCTGTTTTTCGACAAAAAGGCTTTGCTGGTTGGCTGGAATGGAAGCTGGCGAGAGCCCGAGTTCAACGCACACGCGAGCCTGCCAGAGCAGGCGCAGCTGCCGGCTGAGGGTGGGGAAGATGCGTGAGAAAGCGGCGTCTTCTGCCTTTTGAGCTGAGCCGACTAAGATTCGAAGCTGCCGAAGCGCCTCGTTCATGGCATCGTCCATCACTGCATCGACGAGCTTGTAAACATTCCATTCTCGGGCAGGAATGACAACGGCTCGGACATCCGCCTCCCGAATATTCTTTTCATCGCCCAGATAGATCGATAGCTTTTCAAGCTCTTCCACCGCCCGACTCAGTGAACGACCGGTCATCTCTGCTAGCATCTCGGCTGCGGCTGGGCTCAGCTTTCGATCAAGGCGCTCTGCCTCGGATCGAATGTGTTCAGTGACTTTCTTGGGGTCAAGTTCAAAGGAAGCGACCTCGCCGCCTGCAAGCTTGATCTCCTTCTCCCAATTCCGCCTAATGGTGCCAAACCTTCGCTGGCGGCTTTCATCGCCCCCTTCTTCGTCTGCAACCAGAACGAGAAGAGCGGAAGCAGGCAGCTGCTTCGCCTTCTTTCCGAAGCTGTCCCAGTCTTCGTTACGAAGCACGTTCCGAACGATAACGGTACGGCGCTCGCTCAAGAACGGGGCAGTTCCCGCACTGCCTAGCCAATCCGCTGGAGACGAGGCGCCACCTTCGAGCACCTGCAGATCGAAATCGTCCTGCTCTGTTGCTCGGCTCACGATTTCAGACAAGAGGCGACGACGTAAGGATTCCTCTGATCCTGCGAGGAAAACCACCTGGTTTGACCATATTTTTTCGAGGGCCGTCATCGTTTGATCTGGTTGATAGCGTCTCTCAGCTTACTATTTGCCTGCGCGACCTCTGTCAGCTCACCAGAAGACCAACCATCCATTCCATATAAAACCGACGAGATAAGGCGGGCCGTAACTTGAGCCTGGGGTAAGGCGGTCCCGAGTTCTGGTGCGGCGGCAGTTAAATATTCGTGAAGGGTCTCGGATGAATTCCTTGGCCTTCGCACAGCTCTTTGAATCTGTCGTTCGAATTTTCTGATCTCTCGTACGGCAGCCATTTTGACCTTGCGACTTGCCCTTTCGCGTCGTCGGGCCCGGAAGGCTTCCAAACTGAACCAAGCAATTAGCTTGCGGTAAGTCTTAACGGCGGCCACCGCGATGCAGCCAAGGACCACGAGCGCCACGGGAATATAAAACCAGGGAGACCGCCAGAATTCGCTGTTGTCCGATCCGAGGCCGGCTGAAGCGCTATCCGCACCTTCGGTGGCGTCGAAGATCACCCAGCCAGCATCCTTGAACAGAATCTCAGCCCAGGCATGTGCGTATTTAGTCCGGATAATATATCGGCCGTCCGAATCCTTATCGTCGTCAAAAGGCAAGTATCCGGTGACGTATCTCGCAGGCAATCCCACCGAGCGAGCCATCTGAACCATCGACGAGGCAAACAGATCGCAATAGCCTCTTTTCGATTCGGTGAGGAACGTGGCCACCGGATCTTGGCCGGTAGGCGTTGCCGGCGCGTTGAGATCATAGATGCATCGTTCTTCTATGGCGGACTGGATAAGGATTGCCTTCTGATAATCGTTTGGCGCATCTTTTGTTACGCTCTTGGCCAGGTCCCTTACCTCGGGTGCAATGTGCCCGGTGTCGAGGAGTTCCGGCTGCTGGCGCGCAACTTCTAGGGCAGCGGTCCTTGGGCTCTTCCTACCGTCGAACTGGATGGAAACGCCCCGCAGTACCGGCGCAGGACGCCGATAACCCTGATACGAGTAGCCAGCTCCACTCCTCGCAAACTCTTGTTCAGACTCGATAGCTAATGTCTCGACAGGAACGGGGATGGTCCCTCGGTATCGGCCAATTGTTTCCAGTATAAAGGGAGTGGCAGCAGCGTGTGAGATAAGCCCGATGGCGGGATCGCGTGTGAATAGAGGCCCTTCGGATGTGAGGATTTCTATCGGAGGGGAAGGTGGCGCACTATAGTCGCTTGAGTTGCTTACCGGGATGTAAGGGTCCCCGGCGACCCATGAACCATCCTGATAAGAAGTCCAAACTGCCGACCGCAGATAAATCGCACTGGGAATCGTGGCTCGGAATAGCGGATTACTGTTCAGCTGTCGGGGCCCCGTGCCAACTCGGACCCTTTGATTCGTGTCTCCTATGACATAGGGCGAACTCTTGATCGCGCTTGGCGGTGTGTAGTGGACCAATCCGGTGAAGCTGCTCGCCGATTGACGCAATACTGGGGCGCTTATCAAACTGAAAAGCACGACCGCTAGACCCGATCCGAGTGCCCATTCTGGCCCCGCCATCCACTTCCACTTCGAAGCTCGCATCGTGTTGAGCGCAAGCTCTCGCTTCTCGATTGTGCTTGCCTGTCGCAGCATGACGCGGCTATTTGCCCGACCCAGAAGAAGGGTCTGGCAGAGAATGAACGCAAAGAACAGAAAGACTGCGTTGCTGAAAGTATCGTAACATCCAACCAAGCCGAAGAGGGCAATCGAGGGGATCGACTGGAACAGCATCGTCTGGTCTCGCCAAACGAAAAAGCTGCCGATCGAAATCATCCAGCACAGAATTCCGGCGACCATGACTTGATCCGTGAAAACGTTGTCGGGTGTGAGAGTGAAAAGAAATGGACTACAGGCGGCGACCACCCCGGCCATGAGAGTGTAAAGATAGGGATCGAAGGCGACAAATTTTCGATCACCAAAAAATTGAAGAATAAAGAAGCTGAAGAACGAGCCCACGCAATTGATGGCGATAAAGAAATATCCATCTGAGGTCGCCGAGATGCTTTCGTTCAGCGAGTAAAGGGCGAGCGACGAACCGATGACGGCCAAGAGCAGGTCCAGCGGCTGAAGGTTGGAATCGCTGATACGCGACCCCTTCAAGTTGATCTCCTTGCGCAGAAACTTCACTTAGATCTCTCCATACGAGGGCATCATCACGGGAAACATGCCTGCGGACTCCAGTTCACCTAGATACGATGGGTCAGCGGCTGACCGTTGAGAAGCGCGCAGTTTGCCAAACGAGGCAGCGTTATAGACCAGAGGCACAACCTTCACATGCCCACTCCCCCCAGCGGCGAGGGGCAACTCGGGATCGGCGATCGCAATCATCGGGAAAAGCGCGCTTCCAGCCACGAGCTTCCTGATGGAACTTTGAAGTTCTTCGGCGTAGCTGTTTGTACGCTCTGGAGAGGCATGTGCCAAGGCCCCTGCGATCAAGTCGAGTCTTTCCTCGATCGATCCAGTGACCGGTTTGATCTCGAACTGGGGCAGCTCGACCCGTGCGCCCTGTCTCAGAAAGTTTGCGGCGAGATACATGAGATGTCCGCACATAATTTCAAAGGTCGTCTCTCCACCACTTCCCACCTCGGTTCCGTCGGTGAGCTGAAGCAGAAAGGCGACGGTGGCATGCGAACCCGCTTCGAATTCCTTCACGAGCAGTTGGCCGGCGCGCGCGCTGCTTCGCCAATGGACGTGTCGAAGTGAGTCCCCTGTCTGATACTGTCGAATGCCGCGAGGCTCGAGCCCAGCGCCCCTCGATTGTCCCGATTCTGCTTCCGAAATTCCCCAGCCTGCTGCCGTCGGCAGGTCGACACTCACTGGAATAGGTCGAGGGAGCACGATCAGCTCAGTCGTTTCCGTGCGGTAGTCCCGTGAAATAGCGACGATTCCGAGCGCATCCGTCCCCACAACTTGAATTCCGCTCCAGCGGAAGACTCCGCGCCGGAGGGGAATAAATGAGTAGTGAGTTTGGACTGGCTGATCCGGGGCCGGGGCGATCGGCATACTGTACGAGCGATCGCTAAAGACGAGCCTCGGCGGCAGAGCATCGCGGATGGTTAGCAGGGGCCGTTTGAGACGCCAACGGCTCCAAACCGTGATCTCGACCCGTACCGGGTCGCCAACGGTCACGCTCTCACTTGCGGTACGCTCGAAGCGAAGACCGCGGACGGAATAATAAGCCTGCAGACGGGATCCGCCGATCATCGCGAGAAGGGCGGTCGCCATGTAGAACAATCCAGGCGAGTTGAGCATCACCGCAACAACGGCGAAGAATCCAGCCGAAGCGGTCAGCGCCTTCCCAGCGATGTTTCGGATCAAGACACGGGCACCGGCGCGGGAGTGTGATCGACGATGGATTGAATGACGTTTTCCGCATTCGAACCTTTGGCTCGCACTTCCGCCCGAGAAAGTACACGGTGGGCGAGCACAGGAATAGCCACCTTCTTGACATCGTCCGGTTCGACGTAATCTGCGCCCCGGGCTGCCGCGCAAGCTTGTGCCGCTCTCATGAGGACGAGAGACCCTCGGGGCGATGAGCCCATGACCAGCTGTGAGCTTTCTCGCGTGCCGGCGATGATCGCAACGATGTAGTCCCGCATGAGGTCGTTCACTCGGACCTGCTTGACTTGATCCTGCACCTTGACTAGTTCGTCGGTGGAGATCACCTCGCGAACACTTTCCAGCGGATGAGCACTGCGTTGCTCAGCAAGGATCCGCGCTTCACTCGCTCGATCAGGATATCCAAGGCTCAATCTCATAAAGAAGCGGTCCAACTGAGCCTCGGGTAACGGATAGGTGCCGGTCATCTCAATGCTGTTTTGGGTCGCCAGAACAAAAAAGGGAAGAGGCAAGCAGCGTGAGTCGCCGTCGGTCGTCACTTGATGCTCTTCCATGGCCTCTAGAAGCGCAGATTGGGTCTTTGGGGTCGCGCGATTGATTTCGTCTACCAGAACGACATTGCCGAAGATCGGCCCCGGCCGGAATTCAAATTCGGCCGTTTTTTGATTGAAAATCGAGGAGCCTGTGATATCTGCCGGCAGGAGATCGGGCGTGAATTGAAGTCGTCGAAACTCGCCTCCGATACTCTTGGCGATCGCCTTGGCAAGTGTCGTTTTGCCGACTCCGGGGATGTCTTCCAGCAGGAGGTGGCCGTTGCAAAGAAGGCAAAGGACCGCTTGCTCGACGGTTTCTCTCTTGCCGACGATCACCCGTTCCACCTCGTCGCAAAGAGACCTGCTTATTCGTGAAACATCCTCAAAATTCAAATCATTAACTCCTGCGGCACACCGTGCCTGAAATATTATTTACGAGAGACTGTTATGCGAGCTCGCCTCCGAACACGTCTGTAAATGGATGAGCGCACCTCTTGCGGAAAAAATGCGACCAACTTCTCTCGAAAGTTATGTCGGTCAAGAGAAGAGCGCCGGTTCGCATGGAATTGTTCGGAAATTGTTGGGTGCGGCGAAAAACACCGGCTTTTTCCCCTCTCTGATCTTCTGGGGACCGCCGGGATGTGGCAAAACGACGCTGGCGCGAATCATCGCTCGTACTCTCGAACGGCCCTTTTTCGAGTTCTCGGCCGTCAACACTTCGATAAAGGACATCGAAAAGGTCTTGGCTCCAAAACCAATTCAATCTAGTCTGCTCGATTTTGAAGACCGTCGCGCTGAGCCGGTTATCTTCCTGGATGAGATCCACAGGTGGAATAAAGCTCAACAAGATGCGCTGCTCCCTCACGTGGAAAGAGGCGCCGTGACCCTGCTTGGAGCAACCACTGAAAATCCATCCTTCTCGATCATTCATGCCCTGCTTTCGCGATGTCGAGTCATCGTTCTGCATCAACTCACCGCTGAAAACCTAGCTGAAATATTAGTTCGGGCCATTGCCGCCCAAGACCTGCGGATAACCGAAGACGCGAAAGAATTCCTCATTGTCGCTGCAGGCGGAGATGCTCGTGTTATGCTCAATGTCCTTGAGATCGCTTCGAATCTCACGGAAGAAGGCGAGATCACCGAGTCTCTGGTAGAGGAGGCATTGCAGCGGCGTCATCTCGCGTTTGACAAGGGTGGGGAGGAATTCTACAACACGATATCAGCCCTCCACAAGTCCATTCGTGGTTCCGACCCGGACGCTTCGCTGTACTGGCTCACCCGCATGTTAGAGTCGGGACAAGATCCTCTCTACATCGGGTGTAGGCTGATCCGCATCGCGAGCGAAGATGTTGGATTGGCTGACCCTCAGGCGCTTGTCCTCTGCTGCTCCACAATGGATGCTTGCGCGCGGTTGGGAATGCCGGAATGCACCCTCGCCTTGGCGCAATCAGTTGTGTACCTGGCCCACGCTCCAAAATCTAATGCGCTATACCTGGCCTACAAGTCGGCCTTGGAAGACGTACAGACCTATGGCAACCTTCCGGTGCCGCTCCACATCCGCAACGCTCCCACCCAATTAATGAAAGAGCTTGGATATGGGGAAGGCTATGACTATTTCCACAGTTCTGAAGGGCAAAAGAAGCCCGACGTCGTCTATTTGCCTGACGAACTCAGTGGACGCAAATATTTGGAGTAGAGCCTCACAAAAAGCAAATAAGACCCGTTCATCCTAACCAGACCAGATGCGAATTTTGTTAGTGGAAGACGATAAGATCATTTCCGAGCAGATCGCAGCCGCGCTTGCGAAGGAACGGCTTGACGTGGAAGTGGTGCGAAGTGGCGAACGTGCCCTCGATGTAGCCCTCGGCTCACGCTTCAATCTGATCGTTTTGGACATCATGTTGCCGAAACTAGATGGTTGGGCGGTTTGCGAGCGGGTGCGAGCGGCGGGCATTTTAACGCCGATCCTCATGCTCACTGCTCGCGACTCTATAGATGATCGGGTGAAAGGACTTCAAGGAGGTGCTGACGATTATCTCTCGAAACCGTTCGATCTTCGAGAGCTTTTGGCCAGAGTTCACGTGCTGCTCAGGCGAGACGCGGTACACCGAACCGGGCTCATAAAGATCGCCGATCTTGTCATCGATTCGGTTGCTCATCGGGTTGAACGGGGCGGCAAGGAGGTCACCCTGACGCCTAGAGAGTACGCCCTGCTAGAGGCTCTCGCGCGGAATGAGGGAAGGACCCTCACCCGAGAAGTAATTCTAGAGAGCATCTGGAACAATGACGAGAGCCTTGAGAACACAGTGAACTTCCATGTGACCTCCCTTCGGAAGAAGATCGACGCCCCTTTCAAGCAGAAATTGATTCACACCGTGCACGGGATTGGATACGTGATGCGAACCGAATGATCCATTCTTTCCGTGGTCGCCTCACCTTCCTGACGTTGACCGTCCTGGCCATTTCGCTCATCCTCTTTGGATTCTTAATGGCCTATGTCTTGCAGTATCAGACTCTCCGCTCGGTGGACGATGACCTGCGAGCAAGAGCAGTCGGCCCTGGCCGTCCAGGACGGGGGCCATTTGGCCAAGGCCGGCCTCCAGAAGAGCGACAGCCCATCATGCCCCCACTACCGGGAATTCCGGGCAACCAATACCAGCGCTTCGCCGACATTCGTCGGCCGCGGCATTTCGCCGCCGACTACATGAATGATGCCACCGATGAGCCGTTCGACAAAGACGCTTTAGCCAGAGCGGGTAAGGGTGGACCATCCTTTTCGGATACGACCTTCAAAGGCATACCGATTCGAGTGTTCACCCTTCCCGAACGCCGCGGTGGACAAATACAGGGGTTCACCCAAGTCGCTCGTGACATGAGCGACATCGAACAGATTCGCCGCTCCCTTGTCTGGACTCTTGTGATCTTTCTTCCCGCTGCGCTCCTGATCGCCGGAGCGGGGGCCATGATCCTCACGGGCCGAGCCATCAAACCTATTGATGATATGCGGAAGCTTGCAGCAGAGATATCGGCCGACCATTTGGAGAAGCGAATTCCGATTCGAGGGAGCGATGAACTGGCGCGGCTGGGCGAAAGCTTCAACGAAATGGTTGATCGACTCGAGCGGTCTTTCGTTCAGCTAAGAGAAAGCTACGAATTGCAGCGGCGGTTCACGGCTGACGCCTCGCATGAGATTCGTACCCCGCTCACCCGCCTCAAATTGGCACTTGATAGTGCGCCTGAAAATTGGCGAAAAGACCCGAACTATCAAAATGCTGTCGCTTCGGTCGAAAACATGACGAAGCTGGTCCATGAGTTGCTCGTCCTCGCGCGAGCCGATAGTGGTCAGACGCAGCTTCTTCTCGATGAACTCGATTTGAGAGTAGTAGCAAGCGATACTATCAACCGACTTTCGGCTCAGGGTGATCGCATCGAAGTCGAATTCGCGGATCACCCGATTCTCGTCAAGGGAGATTCCAACCAGTTGGAGAGAGTGATCCTAAACCTAATTGAGAATGCGCTGCGATACTCAAACGGCAAAGTACGAGTCAAAGTGACCACCTCTAATACAGAGGCCTTAGTCGAGGTGTCAGATCAAGGTCCGGGTGTCGGGGCAGAGCACTTGTCACATCTAACGGAAAGATTCTATCGAGTCGATGAGAGCCGCACTCGGGAGGACGGAGGATACGGCTTGGGATTGGCGATTTGCGAGACGATCGTGGCAGCTCACGGCGGGCGGCTTCAGTTGGAAAGTGATCTTGGCGAATCCTTCATCGCCAAAATATTCTTACCAATTTCAAAATCAAATAAAAATCAAATACAAGAAGCCTAGATTCATTGTGTAGCCGGGCAAAACCGGGACATGGAGGAACAAATGTTCAGAACCACAGTGATCGCACTTGCCACGATTCTTTCGATGAGCAGCTTTGCGTTGGCACAAGAAGCTGGTCCGCAGCCGCCCCAAGGACCAGGAATGCAGGGCCCTCAGCGTGGGCCGGGTGGGCCAGGCCGCGGCGGGATGAGAAATCCGTTGATGGGACCTGCCTTGTTGATGAACCCATCGGTGCAGAAGGAGCTCGATCTGACCAACGAGCAAAAAGACGCTTTAGCTAAGATCTTTCCGAGGGGCGGGGGACGCCCTGGGGGACCTGGCGGACCCGATGGCGGACCGGGCGGCCCCGGATTTGATGGTGGACCTGGTGGCCAGACAGGACCGGGAGGTCCCGGAGGACCTGGAGGTCAGGGAGGTCCGGGCGGAGGCCCAGGATTTGGCAACGATCGGGGAGGTCCCGGCGGTCAGGGCAGGACAGGTCAGCCGAATCGTGAGCAAATGGAGCGACTCGACGGACAGATAAAGGAAATTCTAAGCAGCGCCCAGTACAAGCGATATCACGAGATCGATCTACAGGCTTCCGGTCCGATGGCATTCGGTCGACCAGAAGTGGCCGACAAGCTGGAACTAAGTGAAGAGCAGCACCAGCAAATTCGAGAAGTCTTGGAGACGAGCCGTCCTAAACCGCCGCAACCAGGTGAACGCCCTGACCCTTCGCAGATGCAGCAACAGCGCAAGGCCACCCTTGCGAAAATAGTAGCGCTGCTCAGTTCAGAGCAGAAATCGAAGTGGAGTGCGATGGTCGGAAAGCCGTTCGATCTAAGCACATTGAATCCGCCTCGTCCGGGCGGTATGTAAATCGAAGAATTGAGAGCGCGATCTGTTTACCCCATGGGGGTATAATGATCGAGCATGAAAGTTCAGGTGAACCCGGACAAAATCGGAGCAGTGGCCAGCGCAATTTGCGCCGTCCACTGCTTAATTACTGGCGTTGCGCTTGGTTTGCTCTCGGTCATCGGCTTAGGCTTTATTGGAAGCGTTCCCGCCGAAATTGCCTTCATCTCGATTGCCGTTATCGTGGGAGGCTGGGCAATCTTCCATGGAGTAAAGCGTCACCACTCATGGTTGCCGGCAGGCGTCTTCGTTTTGGGGCTGATCTGTGTTGCGATTAGCCACTTCGTGTTTCCCCACCATCATGAAGCCGGCGCGGCTTCGGGTTGGGGCACCGTATTCTCCGTTCTCGGCGGCCTCTGCCTCGTGTCGTTCCACCTCGTCAACTTAAAAATGCAGAAAGGTTGTTCCTGCACGACTTGCGAACACGTTTGAATTGATTGCGAGATTTCTCATTGCCTGCGGTATTCCGATGGGACCATAGAGTACTTGAGGCGAACGCAAATTAGATGATAAACCCCTCCGGTGCCAATTATTAAGGCTATTTATACGCAAATCATCGCAACATGATCGATAGATCAGTAAGCTTTCATACACTATAATTTAGGTCAGCAAATGTCTGGCGTCAGCAGTAGACGCATGCCGAGGTGAGAGCTCTTTGCGTTATTGCGCAAATCCTCGCCGCACGAAAAGGCCGCCTCTGTCCGTCATTCATTTGCGAAGGGTGGGTGTTCAGACGTCGACTCTTCGATTATAATGATGTGATCGTGGGGGGCGGATATGCTTGCACTTATTTGTATTGTCTCCTTCCCCCACCCGATAACGTGAGGTGAAAGCACTTTGGTGTTCCGTATAAACGGGTTGCTACGGATTGGCGCTATGGCATTGGTTGCTTCAGCGCTTGTTCCTGCGAGTCTTGCCCAATCTGTCGCGAGTAAGGACTCAAAGCAGGATCAAGTGGCAGCTCAAGCCCGGATGCAAAAAGCTTCGGAAAGTTTTGTAGAGAATGCAGGCCAATGGAATAATAAGGCCAAATTCCTTTCGAAAACTCAGAACATGAATTTCTGGGTGACGAACAACAGCATCATTCTCGACTATTACCGCATGACGGAAGCGAAATCCGCCCTGCGCAGAGACGGCCATGTCGTAGAAATGCAGTTCGAGCATGCCTCATCTTCCGCCAAGGCGGAAGGTGTAAAGAAGGCACGCCTGATCTCTCAATATCTTGGACCGAAGGCGGATTTCAAGAAGGCCAAAGTTGCTCACAGCTTTGCCGAATCGAAGATTTCGAGCCTCTATCCTGGCGTTGATCTTCGCGCTTATGTCGAGAATGACACCCCTCGCTACGACCTGATCGTTGCGCCGAACGCTGACACGAGCAACATTCGTGTGCGATTTGCGGGTGTGAAGGACGTTTCGATCGATGCCAATGGAAATCTCACCATGAAAACGAAGGTGGGACGAGTTGATCATCAGGATCTCGTGGCTTATCAATGGGTCAACGGTCAGAAGAAGGTTGTCGAAGCGAAATTCAAGAAGCTCGGTCGAAACACCATCGGCTACGCTCTCGGAGCATACGATCACAGTCAGAAATTGATCATCGACCCAATCATCTACGGCAGCTACTACGGTGGCGACCAAGGCATCGATGAAGTTCGTTCGGTTGTGGCGGATAATGATGGTGGCGTCTTTATGACCGGTAGCACCGATGCGCCAGATTTCCCCATCACTGCCGGACCTTACGGGGTATCGATCAGCGGTTCCACGGATGCATTTATCACGAAGTTCCAAGGAGACGCTTACAGTCACGATTACGCGGCTTACTTTGGCGGCTCTGGAAATGACACCGGCAAGTTTATTGGCCTCGATCCGTCGGGCGTCAATATCTGGATCGCCGGTACAACTTCCTCGAGCGACTTCCCAGGCGTCGGCGTAGGCTCTTATCAGCAGACGAAGGTCGGCGCGACCGACATCTTCTTAATCAAGTTCTCCAAAGATCCGACCGACGTGCTCGTTCCGGGCTACTCAACATACTTCGGATCGTCTTCTGCGGCAGGTGGCGAAGAGCTTAAGGGATTTGCGATTGGCAAGACTAGTGGCAGGATCTTCTTGGCGGGAACCGCCACCGCCTCTGGCCTCCCTAACGCAAATAATGCCTACCCAGGAAGCGCTCAGGCGGGTTATCTCACGGAAATGAACAACACCGCGACCGCGGTTGATTTTTCAACCTACGTCGGTGGCACAGCACCCATCATCCTTGGTATTGGCACCACCTATCTGTTAAACAATCAGACCGGGCCGACCTCTAATACCACTTCCAAAGAAACGGGTAACGCGCTCGCAATTGATGTCGACGATAACGCGGTTGTGACCGGAACAGTTGTCTTCCAAGGCAATGAAAATACAGCGACGGCGCCTACTCCATCGTTCCCGACCACTGCCGCCGTATTCCCTGGAGGTCGCCTCCTGCGGAATATGGATGCCTTCGCCGTCAAGATTGCTCCTAACGGTTCGGTTGTCTTTTCAACCCTTCTGGGCGGCGCAGATAACGACACTGGTTGCAGCGTCGCTACTGACCCTCTCGGAAGTATTTACCTGGTCGGCAATGCTGGCTCGTTCGACTTTCCACGGACCCGCGATACGTTCGGGCAGGATTTCTCGACCAATCGAGTCTTCCTCACGAAGATCAGTTCGAACGGTTCTCAAATCGTTTACAGCACAAGCTTAAAAACGCAGGGACAAGTTTGGCCGACCGGTGTTGCCGTCGATCAGCGAGGATATGCGTTTGTGACGGGTGTCACCCAAGATAAGGTGACTTTCCCGGCACAGCCGGGTGATCCAAATGAGCCCAATGGGGCGACCAGTAATCCTGCGTCCATCCCAACGACCGCGGACGCTATCCGTACAGCGAATACCTATCCCGCATCTCCAGATATGAGTGCTGCCGATGGTTGGCTAATCGTGATGAACGATACTGCCAGCACTGAGATCTACGGAACTTACATCGGAGGCTTGTTCGACGATTATGTGTTCTCACCTTATACGGATCGATTTGGAGATGTGTGGGTTTATGGCTTCACCGACCTGATGCGATCTTACGAACGCGATAGTCTGGACGGAACTGTAATGCACTTGTATCCAGCCAATTCCACTGGCGCAGGCATTGCTCCGTTCATTACTCCACTTGCATTTAAGGCCGTGGGTGGCTCTACTGCAACGACCTCCATTTCAATGCACTACGGTGATTGGGCGGAGAATCTTCCTCCGTTTGGGACCTCGCCTCCTACGTTCGCAGCCACGCGGGCCAGAGATGGATTCGTTCTTCGCTTCCGTATAGACATTCCCATTATTACGGGAGTCGTTCTTACGCCAAGCACGATTCCGGGCGGCTCGCCAAACGAGACTGCCACGCCTCCGGCTTCGACGGCTACGATTACGCTAAACACCCCAGCAACGGGTGCGGGTGTGGACGTCGTCATGACCCTTAGTGATCCGGCCGCCGCTTCATTTGATCCTCTAAGTCAAGTGAGCACGGCAATCCTTAATATTCCGGCAGGTCAGACCACTGGAACGATCACGATCTACTCTGAGGCGGTCTCACAGCCAACTCAAGTCGATGTGAAGGCTGAATACCTGGGCAACTTCAAGATTTCACGCTTGACGGTAGTGCCATGGCTTCAGAAATTCGTGATTTCCCCAGGCTCTGTCGTAGGTGGAAATACGGCAACTGGCGTGATTACCTTAGCAGCGCCTGCACCAGTAGGCGGCGTCGAAGTGAGCGTCACGACCAATGATTCAAACCTAATCTCGTTCCCGAACGGGACGACCGTGACTATTCCGGAGGGCCAGACCTTTGGTAATTTCACAATTGCGACCAACGGAGTTGATGTTCAAACCGATACGACGGTTAGCACCTCGCTCTTGGGAGTTGGAATCACACAACCATTAACACTTCGACAGGCGAGCCTGCAGTCAGTTACGTTCAACCCTTCCCGAGTGGCGGGTGGAACTCCAAGCACTGGCACTGTTCGGCTCGACGGCAAGCCAGGACCTTCTGGCTTTAATGTCGACCTGTCGATCAACGCGGGAACGGCGGGATACACCCTGTCACCCACGACTCTGGCGTTTGGACCTGAAGACACGACGAAGACGTTCACCGTCAACACCGTGCCGGAGCCTTCAAACACCACTCGAGTGATTACCGCGACTCGACAAGCTCAAGGAACGTACTCGGCTCAATCCGTTAGTGGAACGCTCTTCATCGATGCGAACTTCCTGACGAACATGACGCTGAATCCGACCACGATCAACAGCGGCGGAACAAGCACCGGCACGGTGACGATCTCCAATACGGCACAATCCGGTGGAGTCGTCGTTACCCTGTCGAGCAGCGACCCGACTGTGGCCACAGTACCGGCTAGCGTCACGATCCCTGCCGGATCGACGTCCGCCAGCTTCACGGTCACCGGTCAAACGGTTGCGACCGACTCGACTACGGTCATTACCGCTTCTCGCGGATCGCAGACCTTCAATCGAACCCTCACCGTCCGCGGAGTCACGTTCACTATGAGCGCGAATCCAACATCGGTAATCGGCGGCGCGGCGAACATCACCGGCAAGGTAACCCTGGCCAAGCCTGCTCCTGCTGGCGGCGTGGTCGTTACTCTAACGAGTTCCGATCCATCATCGGCAAGCGTTCCTGCGACCGTTACGGTGGCCGCAGGCGAGACCATCGCTACCTTCACCATCACGACGTCGCCCGTTTCGACCACTCGAAACGTGACGATCACGGGGCAAACGCAACCGGGTACGACTGCTCAGGTAGTCGTTCAGATCCGGGCCGTTCAGATCTTGTCGCTCAACTTGAGCCGCACGATCGTAAAGGGCGGAGCGCCGGGGAACTTCCCGACGGCATCGGTGACCCTCGATGGACCTGCTCCTGCAGGTGGAGTGACGGTGCTGGTGACCTCTAGCAATCCGTCGATCATCGCGAGCTTCACTCTAACGGTTCCGGCCGGTTCGACAACTTCGAACCAGGTTACGGTTCCGGTGAACCGCGTGAACCGAACCATCGCAGTAACCCTCACTGCCGGAATTTCCGGTAGTGGAGTGGTCGCACAAAGGACGATCACGGTTATTCGCTAATCGGATCGAGCCTAGCCTCACGAAGAGCCCTCTTGCCTTTGGCAAGGGGGCTCTCTTTTCGGGTAAACCCTTCCCGTGAGATCGGGAACTTCCTTTGTCTTGGGCGCGGTGGCGGGTGTGCTCGCGGTCTTCCTCGTTTCGAAGATTCGCGAAGCCGTGCGCGAAGAAGATGTCGAAGCACTTAAGGATCGAATCTCCGAGAGCTTGAGCAGTCTCGAAGATATGGTTAACGGTCTCTCAAACGGCTCCTCAGAGCCCACTTAGGTCTTATTCAAGAATATTGACCGCGCTGAGCGACTGATCTTCAGCGAATTCATACATCCGAGGTATGCCCGTGCCCAACTCTAAGCTAAGAATTTGTTCTGGGCTTAATTGCTCCAACTGCATCACAATTGAGCGGTTCGAGTTTCCATGAGCGACGACGAGCACGTTTTTGCCCTGACGAATGTCTCCCATGATGCATCGGTCGAAGAAGGGAAGCGTTCGCTCAGCGGTCTGCTTCAGTGCCTCGCCGCCGGGTGGCGGCACGTCGAAGCTGCGTCGCCAAATTTTAACCTGCTCAGGACCGTATTTTTTTGCCGTGTCTTCCTTGTTCAATCCTTGTAAATCACCGTAGTGACGCTCGTTTAGAGCCTGATCACGGATGACCGGCACATCCATGCCGAGGGTCGCGAGGATTTCGTCCAGCGTGTGCTGGGCTCTTCGCAGCGCGCTCGTGTAGGCGACATGAATTTCGATACCTCGCAGCCGATTCGCGGCTGCGCGCGCTTCCTCTCGTCCGAGTTGGGTGAGCGGAACATCCACCCAGCCTGTAAACCGATTTTCAAGGTTCCAAATCGATTGCCCATGTCGGATGAGGATCAGCTTAGCCATTCCACTTAGCTTACTCGGAAGGATGTAGACTGCCCGTGATGCGCTATTGGCTAATGAAATCGGAGCCAGATACTTACTCGATCGACGATCTTCGGGCAGCGGGTGGACCTGCGATGTGGGAAGGTTGCCGCAATTACACGGTGCGAAATTTTTTCCGTGACGAGATGTCTGACGGCGATCTAGCGTTCTTCTACCATTCGAACGCTAAGCCTCCCGGAATCATCGGAACTATGAGAATTGTGGGAGAACCCTATCCTGATCCCACCCAGTTCGATCCGAAGAGCGACTACTATGATCCCAAGAGCCCGCGAGACAAGCCCCGCTGGCTGTTGCGCGACGTCGAGTTCATCTCCAAATTCGATCGCCTTATATCCCTCGACGAATTGCGGACGGTCCCGGAGCTGGCGGACATGCTCCTGTTGAGAAAGGGTCAGCGACTGAGCGTGCTGCCGGTTGCCGAACACGAATGGAAACTCATCAATCGCCTCGCTCAAGCTGGCGAAGGGTCTTAACTTCCATTCCGATTGCAAGTGTCAGTTCGAGAACCTCCTTCAAATGGCTGAGCTTCGAATCGTACTTCCCTAGAACCTGCGGGCGAACGACCACCGTAAGGCCCTTATTGCGGCTCGCATAGTCTCGAATTTGCCCCTTGAGCGAGTCAGTCCAAGCTCGCGCCGAAACTCCATGACGAGACGCATCCCGAAGGGTACGGCTCTCCACCGGATACATCTTGAGCCCGGCTGGCGGCGCGCTGCCCGCATGTGCGCTGATGAAACGAAGTCCCTCAGTAACTCCGGGATGAGCGCCATTGGGCCAAACACCGCTAACTGCCAAGCCTTGTGCGGAGTGACCGAGGGCAAGAAATAGCTGGTTCAACTCTTCCCGCCGCTCTGGTCCAACTTCTGGATGCTTGCAGAGCCAATCGAGATCGTGCCCCTCGTTTAGAACGGCCTCGGCGGTCGAGGAAAAAGCCCTTAGCACGCGGTTGGAAGCGAAAAAGTGCAGGCGCAGCCCTAAGCCTCGACTCAAGTCCAAGAGGCGCAGAAAGGTTGCGGGTTCCCCATGTCCAAATTCTTGGGCATCGGGGGTGTCCCACGGCACATAGTCTAAGTCCACCCGCAAACAGAAAAACATGGATCAGGCGGATTGAAGTGCGGCTATTCCGGGCAGTGTCTTGCCCTCTAAGAACTCCAAACTCGCTCCCCCGCCAGTGCTGACGTGTGTCATCCGTTCCGCAAGGTGGAATTTTTCAACGGCGGCTGCAGAGTCGCCGCCACCAACAATGGTATCTCCCGGGGATTCCGCCATCGCTTCTGCTACCGCCTTCGTGCCCGACGCGAACGCATCAATTTCGAAAACACCCATCGGACCGTTCCAAACCACCAGCTTGGCACTACGTATCGCTTCTTTCATCATGTCTTGCGAGCGAGGACCGATATCCGCCCCTAGCATGTCGGCGGGAATGTTGTCGATGTCCACAACTCGTGTCTCAGCATCCTCCTGCAGCGAGGAAGCAACGACCACGTCGACGGGAAGAAGGATTTTGTCTCCATGCGCGGCCAATAGGCGTCGCGCATATTCGATGCTGCCTTCATCAAGCAGCGACTTGCCAATCTCCTTGCCCATAGCTTTGTAGAAGGTGAAAATCATGCCCCCTCCAAGGAGAAGGCGATCCACCTTGGGAAGTAGGTTCTCGATGACCTCGATCTTGTCCTTGACCTTCGCTCCCCCCATGATGGCAACGAACGGCCGCGGCGGATTTTCGAGGGCCTCGCCGAGATACTTGAGCTCCTTCTCGATAAGAAAGCCAGCTACGCCGGGCAAGATATGCGCGATGCCTTCGGTGGAGGCGTGTGCCCGGTGCGCGGTTCCAAATGCATCATTGACGTAGACATCGGCCAAATCCGCAAGCTGTCGAGCGAACGCGGGGTCATTCTCTTCCTCTTCTGGATGGAACCGTAGGTTTTCCAGAAGCACCACCTCACCGGCTTTTATGTTTGAACAAGCCTCCGCGACTTCGTCTCCTACGCAATCCGGCAGCAATTCCACCTGCTGATTTAGAAGTTCAGTGAGCCGCTTTGCAACGGGAGCGAGCGAAAGTGCGGGTGTATATCCTTTCGGCCGGCCCAGGTGACTGGCTAAAATGACGCTCGCTCCATGCTCAAGCAAATACTTGATCGTCGGTAGAGCTTCGGTGATGCGTCGATCATCCGTGATCCTGCCCCCGTCCAGCGGCACATTAAAATCGCACCGAACGAAAACCTTCTTGCCGTCTACTTGAATATCCCGGACATCCTTTTTGCCGAAAGCCATGTACTGAGTTTACCGACGCTGATTGGGCGAACTTAGGATTTCCACCGCTTGTCAAACAACTTGTCTTCGGACATGGGAGAGCTTTGAAATGATGTTTAGAAAACCAAGAACGACTGTGATCGTGCAAGACACGAGCCGAGAAAATGCGCAAGCTGTTGCCCTCGCCGAGGAGCGGGGACGCGCTTCTGCCTCAGTAGCAATTTTGGGAGTCACGGCTATCGTGATCGTTCTGCTTCTCGTCGGCTATTTCGCGTGGTGGGCTCCTGTCAATCAGGCTGCTGCTCAGCAACAGATGGCCGTACCAGCGCCGACCAAGACTGTTGTGCATGAAAGGGTTGTCGAGCGCCCAGTTCCCACAACAACCGTGGTGAACCCGCCTCCTGCCCCATCGACCGTCATCGTGAAGGAGCAGCCCGCCCCACCCGTTCAGCGCGTCAATGGAGCGACGCCAACGATGTCCGATTCGGGTCGGATCATCATCGACAATCGCGATAAGAACGGAAACAGCCCGGACGTTGGCAATTTCGATGACACCCCGGGCGACTAAAGCCTAAAGGGCTTCGATCAACACTGCCGTCGCCTCTCCGCCTCCAATGCAAGGAGTGGCGACGGCATAGCGTCCCCCTCTTCTTCGCAGCTCGTGCAGCGCGGTGATGATCAAACGGGCTCCTGACATCCCGATCGGGTGGCCCAAAGCGACTGCGCCGCCGTTTACGTTCAGCTTTTCGGGAGGAATGCCAACCTTGTCGGATACAACCATGGCGACGACACTAAACGCTTCGTTGACTTCAAACAAATCGATGTCCGCCACGCTTAGCCCCTGCTTTTCCAGCAGCTTCTGAATGGCGAATGCGGGTGCTGTCGTAAACCACTGAGGCTCCTGCGCGTGGCCGGCGTAGGCAACGATTTTGCCCAAAGGCTTCTTGCCGGCTTTGTTCGCGTAAGAGGCTGACGAGATGACCATTGCGGCAGCTCCATCATCGAGTGAACTGGCATTGCCCGCGGTCGTTGTGCCTTCTTTGCCAAAGGCAGGCCTGAGCGAAGGGAGCTTGGCGATGTTTCCTTTACCCGGCTCTTCATCTTCGGTGACCATCACGGGATCGCCCTTTCTTTGCGGTACCGCAACAGGAATGATCTCGTCGTTGAACTTGCCATCTCGTTGCGCAGCAAGCGCTCGGTTGTAAGATTCACCCGCGAACGCATCGAGAGCTTCCCGCGAGACCTTGTATTCGGCTGAAGTCGCATCTCCACACGTTCCCATGTGGCAGTTGCCGTAGGGATCCCACAACCCATCGTGGATCATGCTGTCGATCAGGGTTCCGTTGCCCATGCGATATCCAGTTCTCGCTTTATCGAGGACGTAAGGAGCATTCGACATGGATTCCATGCCGCCCGCAATGATCACTTCGGCATCGCCGCACTTGATCGCCTGAGCCGCCAGCATAGCTGCCTTCATTCCCGAACCGCAAACTTTGTTGATGGTGAGCGCTGGAACAGAATCAGGAAGATTTGCTCCCTTGGCGGCTTGACGTGCTGGAGCTTGCCCCATTCCTCCAGTGAGCACGCACCCCATGATGACTTCATCGACGGCGTCACCCTCGAGCCCGGCGCGTTCTAAAGTGCCGCGGATCGCCACCGAGCCCAACTGCGGTGCAGTCATACTAGAAAGCCCGCCCAAAAACGCGCCAATGGGCGTTCGAACTCCAGAAAGGATTACAACATCTTCCACGTTTATCACCTACTTATTTGCCGTAGGTTACCTGCGACGCCAATGACCGGCGTTACCCCGTATATCTTCGTGCATCTGATATGTGGATGCGGATATGCTAGGCACACGGTCCTTCGAACGCTATGAAACTAACTTGTAAATACCTTGTCGGCTTGACCCTGCTTGCGGCGATCGCGGGCTGCGGTGGACGGGGAGGCGCGAGCAGCCCCTTCCAGATCGCGTTTCAGTCGCTTCGCAATTCTCCTTCGCAAATCTACATTCAGAGTGCGGCGGGTGGCGATGTGCATGAACTCACCTCAAACGAGTTCTACAACACTTACCCAAACTTTAATGCGGCTGGCACTTCGATCGTTTTCGTCTCCGATCGTGACGGAAATCAGGAGATCTATACCATGCTCCCTGATGGAACCGGGCAGGTAAGGGTGACCAATAACTCAGACAGTGACTACCAGCCGAGCTACAGCCCCGACGGCTCGCAAATTGTGTTCACGAGTCATCGCGATGGCAACCCCGAAATTTACATCATGTCTGCCGATGGTTCCAATCAAGTGCGACTTACGAACGATCCAGGGAACGACGGCCGCCCAGTGTTCACTCCCGATGGCGCCCATATCATCTTCGAAAGCGACCGAAGTGGCCACTACCAGATCTGCCAGATGGACGTAGATGGCTCTAATTTTGTGAACCTCACGAATACCACGACGGATGAATCGCAGCCTGCAGTAAGCCCGGACGGCACTCAAATCCTGTTCACGAGCAATCGAGCAGGGAATCTCGACATTTACCGCATGAACGCAGATGGCTCGGCGCAAACGGCGCTGACCTCTCGATCTGCGGACGAATACGAAGCCGTGTTCAGCCCCGATGGGCAAGTCATCGCGTTCGTCAGCGAACGATTAGGCAACGCCGACCTGTGGACGATGAATGCAGATGGCACTGAAGAGAGGCGAATCGATTCGAACGGTTCGAATGAGTACCATCCAACGTTCCGAGTCAAGCCTACGAGTTAAAAAGAAAAAGGGAGCCGTTTGCCGCCGGCTCCCAGTGTGCTGCAGAGGATTTAGGATTGCTTAAGAGCACACACTTATTAAACGTCTTGAGCACGGTCGCGAGTTACGGATTTCTCAATTAATTTTCAGTGAACTTCTATTAGAGGGGCAAGAAGTCGAATTTCATAGGGCATTAGTCTCGTTGAAGAGGTTGTGCCACTTGCAACTTCACTCGACATCAAGAAATCCGCTCTAGTCGTCATCGATCTTCAAAAGATGATATTGGAAGGCGAGAGAAGTCCACATTCCGCGGACGATGTCTTGAGTCGTTGCCAGACGGTCGCTGACGAGGTGCGGGATCGCGGTGGATTGGTGGTTCTTGTTCACGTCTCCTTCTCAAAAGACTTCCGTGATCGTCTTCAGCCACTGACCGAAGAAAAAGCGAGCGCTGGCACGCCTCCGGACGGCTACGACCAGATCGCTCCATCGCTGAGACCCAACGATCCAGGCACCCTCATCGTGCCGAAGCGGCAGTGGGGCGCGTTCTACGGGACAGACTTGGAATTACAGCTCCGTAGAAGAGGAGTCGAGACCGTCATCCTGGGCGGTATTTCGACTAATTTCGGCGTCGAGTCGACCGCGCGAGAAGCTTGGGAGCGAGGATTTCAGGTGATCTTTATGGAGGATGCGACGACCGCCTCGACGGCTGAGGCGCACCGTTTCGCGTACTCGACCATCTTTCCTAGGCTTGGATTGATCACATCCACCGCCGAAGTTCTTAACGCGTTTCAGTGACTTTTTGGATGAATTGGGGCTGATCTGGGTCAAGTCCTTTCAGACGCGCCGCCGAGAGGGCTAACCACTGGGCGAAAGCAATCTGCCACAGAGGCTGGATGAACTCAGGGACGGGCGGAATTCCCGCTTCCACCACCTGAGCCCCCTGCAACCGTAGCTCTTCGGAAACCGGGCAAAAACCAATAAGCACGCTGTTCGGACCGGCAAGAGCCTTCGGCCCGTGCTGGAAGTCCGCGCTTGAATAGGCCCTTGCCGGAACAAGCGCGCATTCCATGAGCTTGAGAGCGGCTTCGGCGGCGGTAGCGAACGAGTAGCCACGCCCAAGCGTGAAGATGGGGGCGAGCAAATCAATCTTCGCTAATGCATCTTCCGCAGCTGAGCGAGACTCCGTCATCCAAGTCTCCTTCGGCAGCATGTCTAGAGTAACGCGTTCGCCTCCAAGCCTTTCGCAAATGAGGGCAAGAGCAAGCAGGGAAGCGGAGTATGTTTTGGTTGCTGCCACAGATCGTTCCGCTCCGACATTCAAATCGATGACGTGACTGGCTTCTCGCGCCAGCAGAGATCCCGGCGTGTTCGTAATCGCGACCGTAGCATGCCCGTGCTCACGCATGTAAGAGACGAACTCGCTTACGTCAGGTGCGGCCCCGCTTTGCGAGATCCCAATGGCAAGGCACTTCGGGTAACGCGGCTCGGCATGATAACGGGTTAGAACGGACGGCGCGGCGAGAAATACCGGGATGCCAAGGAGAATTTCAAACAAGTAGCGCGCGTACAGGGCTGCGTTATCAGAAGAGCCTCGGGCAACTA
Source organism: Armatimonadota bacterium (assembly GCA_023392285.1). Lineage (GTDB taxonomy): Bacteria > Armatimonadota > Fimbriimonadia > Fimbriimonadales > Fimbriimonadaceae > JAEVZK01. The sequence continues at coordinate 48,111 of JAEVZK010000117.1, forward strand.
ACAGAATTGCTTCGGGTGCACTCAAATCGATTGCGCGGCACTGCTGCCGCATCAATTCCAAATTGTTGGAAAGAAGCTCCGGCTGCGCCGAAATTTCTTCTTCCATATAGCGGCCGCTCAAGTCAGCCGTAAATCTCCCCGTAGTAATTCCAACTTGGATCGGTCGCCTGCCTGATGAAGGCGACTTGTCCCGCGTGATAGTAGTCTTCTCCGCTCAGGTATGGAACCCCTAAGACGAGAGGCATGCGGTTGCCCCATACGCAGATCTCCGCGTCGAGGGACTGGTTCTCATATTTGGTTTCGATGTACTTGACCAAGAGGTCATGGGATTCGGCCAGCAGCTTGAGAAGATCTTCCATCCCCAAGCTGCCTGAATCCGCCTGAACGCGCTGCTGGATTTCCTCGTATTTCGGCTCCTCTCCGGTTTCCATCGAATCCATCGCGGCCAAATCATCCACCCGCAAGTGGCGAAGCGTTTCGTTGATCGAAAGACAATTGGGATACGGCTTCCAGTTGCTTTGCTCGTCCGTCACGCCTTGAACGTGTTTCAAGAAATGGCGGCGCGAGGCTTTCAATCGCTCGACGACCTGATTCAAAGAAACCATATATCTACTTTACAGCCTCCGAACAGCTGAACCTGCCCATGGTGAAAAACTTACGCGTTTTGCGAGTTAATCGCCGGTCATTTCGGGCTGGCCCGTCGGCTCTGTCTTCGGCTTCGAGCTCCAACTCCTCCAGTAGTCCGGGTCCTCGATGTCCATCGCAGCCCGTGTGACCTTGAAGGGATGGAAGGTATCGACCATGACCGCGAGCTCCTCCGTTCGAGTGGCGCCAAGTGCCGCCTCAACTGCTCCCGGCTGGGGACCATGGGGAATACCGAGCGGGTGAAGCGTGATAGACCCCTCCTCGATCCCTTTTCGAGAGCCGAACTTGTCATTGCAGTAGTACAAGACCTCATCCGAATCGACATTCGAGTGGTTGTACGGCACTGGAATCGCCTCTGGATGATAATCCAGAACTCGCGGACAAAACGAGCAGATAACGAAGTTCTGACCCTGGAAGGTTTGATGGATCGGGGGAGGCATGTGGATCGCGCCCGTGATCGGTTGGAAATCGTGGATGTTAAACGCGTAAGGGAAGACGTATCCATCCCAGCCCACCACGTCTAGCGGATGATAGGGATAGGTGTACATCGTGTGATGATTGCGCGCTCGGATCAGCACCTGGTGCTGTTCACGTTGTCCGTGTACCGGGAGTTCGGTAGGTGGGCGGAAGTCCCTTTCCTTATAGGGGGCATGTTCGAGGAATTGCCCATACTCGTTTCGGTATCGCCGTGGCACTTCAATCGGTCCGAAGGAGACGATCGCCAGCATCCGAACCGGCAGCGTCTTGAACTTGAGCTTGTAAATCGTTCCCCTCGGGACAACCAGATAGTCGCCCTTTCGGAAGTGAACAGTTCCGAACAGCGATTCCATCTCACCTTCGCCATCGTGGATGAAGAGGCACTCGTCTCCGTCCGCGTTCTTGTAGAAATAATCCATTTGTTCATCGACGAAAACTTGGTTCCATTCGACGTCCTGGTTTCCCATGAGCAGAACGCGGCCACTGATGGCATCGCCGCACGGCTTCATCAGCCTCGTCTTGAGGTGCCGATGGCGCAAGGGTTCGTGCTCGAGGTAAGTAGGCTGTACGCTTCCTCGGTCTTCCCAACTCTGCACCTCCGTCGGAAGATTGATGTGATACATTGTCGACATTGGACCGCTGAATCCCCGAGTGCTAAAGAGTTGCTCGGCATACAATCCGCCATCGGGTTTTCTAAATTGGATGTGATGCTTGCGAGGTAATTCTCCTAATCGGACGTAACGTGGCATAGTCCCAGTTTACAACCCGGCTCCAGGCGAGAGAGGTACAATTCAACTCTGTGGGCCAGAAGAAGAAAATAGCGAAACCAGCCTGGTGGAAAAACACCTATTTTTGGATATCCGGCATCCTCTTCATCTTGTTCATTATCGGAATTGTTGACGGAAATGCGGCAATTCGTGACCCAGGCCAGCGAAGGGAATCCACGCCGCTCTGGCTGCTGTACCTCGTCGCATCTGCGGTCATGCTACTGAACGGCTATTTCAGCCACGCGCAAACTGTGCAGCATTACAAAGAAACATCTGAAGGAACTGCTACCGAATGATTACCTGCTCCGCCTGCGGGCGCCCAATCGAAAAAGTGCCGGACTGGCTCCGGGACACCAAAGTCGCCTTTATCTGCAATAACTGCCCGAATCGGCAGACGAAGAACATCGCCTTCGTCACCCTTGAATCGGAGACGCCGTCCACCGCGAAGACAATCGATGACGAAGTCGACGTCGAGCAGGTCGCTGACGACGAATCAGAAGATTAGGGTCGAGTCTCCCTAATTCGATTTACCCGAAAAGGGTGGACTCTTCAACAGCCACGTCTCGAGCGCTGCGCCTACCTTGCCCAACGAGTCGGCTGAACATTTGTCTGGCGTGTCGGACATGGTGTGCCAAGCTGGATAATCGAAATCGATCAAATCGATCGTGGGCACACCTGCGTTGTTCAGTGGCATATGGTCGTCTTCGATGTCCGGTCCAAACTCGTCCGGAAACGTAGAGCTAAGTCCAACCGAAGCGCAATGTTTGTAAAAGGCCTTCAGAACCTGTGGTGCCTCGCGATTGCTTTGCGGCTCTTTCGGGACGCGCAGATCCTTATCGCCAATCATGTCCAACAGAATGCCGTAAGTGGGCTTCGGGGTAGGCATCTTCTTGACGAACTCTTTAGCGCCCAGAAACATGTCCTCTAACCCTGGCCCAAGATCTTCGCCATCCGTCATCACGTAAAGCACGCCAACATCTTTCGGAAGTCGGTCTTTCACGGAACGCATCAGTTCGAGCAAAACTGCGACGCCAGATGCCGCGTCGTTTGCTCCTA
>JAEVZK010000148.1 GCA_023392285.1 Armatimonadota bacterium
CCATCAAGCTCTTCTTGCCAAGGATGTTCACGGCCAGAGAGTTGGAAATTCGGGAATCCGGAAGAAGGCTCCTCGTTGGGTCGAATGAAGCGATGTAGCCAGCAGCCCGAGCGAAGCCGCCGATCAGGCTGAGACGCGAAGGGCTCGAAGGATTGATCGGGAGCGTGTTAACTCCTAATTTGTCTAGAGGATCATTCAGTAGATGATGAAAGAGCACGTTAAGCACGCGCGTCTGGCGTGTCAGCATCACAAAATTGAGGCTCGAAAGGCGATCATCGGGAGTGTCGACGTGCCTCTTTGAATCGTCGATCGTCGCAAAGGTGATCGCTGCGTAACCTGCTGTGGTAAACGGCTCGCAATCCAAGGCAAAGCTGCCCGGAATGTTATTTCTCCAAGTGCGGTTGTCCGAATGATTGATGGCGTCGGTGAGCACCGTACGCGGCGGAACACCGCCTAATTGCAGCGCAAGTTCCTCCGCGTGCTGGCGCAGTTTGCGGCCAATCGGCTGCACCGCTGCCAGCGCCTCGTCGCGGTAGTTATATTCGTATCCACGGCCAAACACCCCGAGGGCTTCGGATTCGGTCGAAAGATCGAGGGTGGCGACGAGAAGCGGCACTTCATCTGGCTTCACAAAACGCGTCCAGATGTAATGCTTCGCACCTTCCAGTGACAGGCAATGAGCCGAACTTACGAGAATCCTTAGCGGCCGGGAATGGCCTTCTTTCGCCCACACTTCGGCTAGAGCCATCGCTGCCATCAATCCTCCAGCCTGCTGCGCGCCCGGCGCACGAGACGGTACGACAGACATGCTGTCGGCAAAGGTGACGACGAGAATGGGTTGGTTCCGTAGGCGAGGATCGGATCCCGGCGCGTCCGCGATAAGATTCGTTGCCTGGCGCACATGCCAGCCTTGGTCACACTGGACCCGTACGGTCGATTTGGCTTGTAACAACTGTTCCGCATCCTCAAGTGAGATCAAGAATCGCGGTAGATCGAGCGGACTGGCTTTGAATTTCTCTTCCGCTTCGGACCGAGTCATGTCCGACGGTCGAACAAACAAAACGGCCGCTGCCTTCAGCATTCCCGCGTTAGTCCAGTTCACGCCAGAATTAAAGCGAAGAATGACGATGCTGCCTTCGACGGATTTGCCGGACAGTTCTTCAAGCGTGCCGGTGCCGCCGTCGATAACTTGACCGGTCAAATCACATTGGGAAGTGCGAACTAAGTTGGGCCAGAGCGGCTCAAGCTTAAATTGTCTCTTGCCTGACGTCACAGTGGCAAGAGTCGATTCGGGAACGGTAACGTCGAAGGTCTCTCTCGAAGTGCGAAAGCCTAGGGTCCTGAATTTCTCTTCGCAGCGGCTGATTGTGGCTTCGACACCTTCTGAGCCAGCCAATCGATGCTCGCTTAAAATGGAAGCTTGTGCTCTCAGCCGCGGTTCGCCGATCTGGTGAAAGAGTCTTTGATAAAGAGCGCTGTTGTCCGCAGACGCAATGCCGATAAGGAGGAGCAGAATTGTAAAACAAAGGCTCCTCACAAAGTAAGGATACGACGTATTGCTTACCAGTTATCCCAAATGTAGGAATCGCTTTGAACCCGGCCCTGCCACCGATTTCCGACTGCGCATCCCAGGGTTAAGCCACCAGGAGTAACTGATTTCACCGATGTATCCAGGTTGATGTAATTGATGCGCCCGTCATGCCAGGGCCAAGCGTTTCCGTAGTAATTCGGAGCTTTGTCGTCGGCCGTGTTCCAACCAAAAAAGGGAGTGAACACCTGACCGCCGAAGGTGTCGATCACCCTCGTGTTGAACTGTCGGTATCGGCACGGCGGCACAAGGAGCCAATTGCCCCCGCCTATTGGATTTCCCGATCGGTCACGCGTCCAAACGGAATCGGCGAAAATCAGCGTGTTTGAAGAATCGCTGATCGAGAGGGAGGATTTCGGCTCAGAAATCCAGGCTCCGTTCACAAGGTAAATCGGTGCCAGATTTAAGTAGTTGTAGCCGATATTCACGCGCTTTGAAGCTTGGTAATACTGCGAGTAGACGTCACCTGGCACCAGATCTTCGTCGAAGGTGGATTCCATCTGCGGTCTCTGGCTATAGTCGGCAGGGCAGCGAAACACCTCAAAGGACTTCACGTAGGGAAGCAAAATTTGAACCCAAGTTCGATCGTTACGAGCAGCCTGGGGGAAGTTCGGGTGGTGGTTAACCGGCATGAAATATTCTTCATAGTCGCCGAGGTACATGGCCGTCGCCGTGCCCACCTGCTTGAAGTTCGAAAGACAGGTTGATCGCTTGGCGGCACCTTTGATGGAGGCAAACACAGGATAGAGCAGGGCCGCGAGAATTGAAATAATCGCAAGCACCACGAGAAGCTCTATGAGAGTGAAAGCTCGACGGCGAAACACGTTTAACCTTATTGCATTATAACAGACGAAGCGGGCGTTGGGAAGGAAAACACCTGCACGCACCCGCAACGACGAAAACCTAACTTACCATACCACGATTGCAAGCGGGGCTCGCATTGAAGGGTCGCGTTTAACCCTTTCGATCCGCATACGGCAAGGATCTCTAGAACAATTTTCGAGCCAATCCCCAGATTTCGGTTCCCCCCCTCGACACAGAGGTTGTAGATTCCCGCCATGCCGCCAGAGAGAGAAATCATGACCGCCCCCAAAACTTGATTGCCCTTTCGGTATTCGAGAAGCTCCAGACTCATCGCTCGAGCGGTCGCCTCAGCGATCTTACGCCTGAGGGACATTTCCTGTCTTGCAAAGAATTGCTCGACCATAAAAAGAGAGGTCTCTCTACGCTCGCTGTACGACACGGAGCGAACGAGGTTGCCAACCGGAGCAGCTTCCACTCCGTAGCCAATCATTTGGTCCATGGTATAGCTCTTGTGAAAACCTGCTTGTTCCAGCAGCTGGCCACAATCTGACGGCACGTCGGACAGCATGTTGTAGATATGGAAGCAGGGTCTACTCACCGCCAGATCGGCTAAGCGTCCCGCCGAAACAAAGTCTAAATTGAGTCCTGCGGCAAAGTTGCAGATCGGATGGGCGAAGTCGCCGATGCAAGCATTAAATCCAGTCTCCTGCCAAGTCCGAGAAGCGGACGCGGCCTTGCCCAATTCAAAGTAAGTCGACTTCAAATTTTCACAGGCGGCGATGGCTGCCGAATCGGCGATCACAAGACGGTACTCCAGAAGAAGCCCACACCCACTCGGGTTCTGGACCCAATCACCCCGAAAGAGATCCGACTGTCGATCTTCCGCCCCAAGAAGAGTTGGGGACCCCGCGTGGTGATCAGGAGGCTGCTAAACGTTTGGCCAGAGGCCTCAAATTTCAAAAGGTCAATTCCGGCAGCCAAGTTAAAGCCGAGTCCGCTGGTAGCCGTCGCCCCAATGCGAAGAGTTGGGGCATAGATGCGGCTGGGAGGAGTATATGGAGTGTTGGCGAACTCGCTTGAGAAGTAATTTGCGACCTCCCGGAGAATGCGCCGCTGGACGAATAATCCACCATAGTGGCCAGTATCGACGGTAAGATGCTTAGCCTCTGGCAAAGCCTCCTGGAGAGCCGCGGTGCAAGCGGCAGGAATCACCGTATCGTATCGGGCGGAAATGACCAGTGCCTTCGCTTGCCCCCGTTGCTTGAGGAAGGTGGAAGGCTCGATCGTTTTCAGCTCGTCCCGCAGTCGCTCCTCGGTGTAGCCTTTGCGCCTCAGGCCATCTCTCTCACGAACGATCCGCGAACTGTTCCAGATCAGGTGGGCGAGATCGGCGCCTCCCAAAATGAAAGCGGCGTCCCTGAAGCGGGGTTCCACCGCATAAGACAGCTCAGCCACAATTGCTCCCAAACTTGTGCCCGCGATGGCATATCGATTAAAGCGACCGTCACTTTGCAAACAGTCGAGCGCACGCCGCACGTCCCAGACCGACTGAATTGAATTGGCGATCAACGCGCGAGGATCAGGCTGCACGGCGAGCTCGCCTGACTTGTAGCCGGGTGGCGTTCGGCTGAGGTGGTATGGCAACGTGATGATCGCAGCGGCAATTTTCTTCTTGCACAATTCTGCTGCCAAGGACCGTTCAACCTTCAGATCTCTTGCCCCCCAATAGTGCAGGAGCAACACAACGGGCATCGGCTCATCGCCCAAGTTCGGCGCGATAATCCGAAGCTCCACTTGATTATTTTCCGGATAATTGGTTACATAGGCGCTGGGAAACGTGGCAAGAGATTCCGTGGTCGAATCATCTCGGCTGACCACCTTCCAAGGCTCGAAATCGATGCGAGGGGGAGCATCGGCAATGCTCTGCGCTCCGGAGAGACGCAACATTCCCACTAACGCTAAGAGCACAGTGAGAACGAGGCTACGGCTCATCATAAATGAAGCTCGATTGTAATGATCTCAAAGGGCTTGTAGCTGAACCGGACGATTCCATCCTCCACGGGCAATTCTCCAACTGGGTTTTCTTCCAAATCACACAGAGTTGCCGCCGAGGGCATGCGAATGCAGCTGAGTTCCGCATTGCCTCGGCTGTTGTGACATTCATAGAGCCGAACGATCAAATTGTTGGACCGCTCAGCCTTCTTCACGGTTTCGATCACGATGTTCCGATCATCGCAGCGAATGAATTGGGGGAGCTGGCCCACCTGACCACGGGTGGCGTCGAGGCTTGCCGCTCGTAAAGGCGCGTTCAGAGCGTACGCCGCCTGCACAATACCGGCGTAGTTGTAGGGTCCGTAGTGAGGCAAGAAGACGTAGGTGAAGCGGTGAAGGCCCATGTCACATTCCGGATCGGGAGCCTTTGGAGCCTTGAGCAACGTTTGGCGAATGACATTGCCATGAATGTCGTGGCCATACTTGCAGTCATTCAAGAGCGCAGCTCCCTGGTCTCCCTCGCTGAGATCAACCCATTTCTGGGCGCACACTTCAAAGCGCGCCAGATCCCACGTGGTGTTGTAGTGGGTCGGCCGTTCCACATTCCCGAACTGAATCTCGTAGGTGGCTCGAGGTGAGTTCACATTGACCGGAAATGCGACTTTGAGCATTTTGTCCTCTTCATGCCAGTCGATTTCAGTATCGAAGCGAATCCCCGGCGTCGGTCCGAGAGAGATGCGTTGACGGATTCTCGAGTTGCCAAAGCGCTTCACCACCTCAGCGGCTACTCGGACGGGTCCTCGCTCGACGATTTCAAAGGACTCGCTTTTCACGAGGTCCTTCCCGGTCTCGTAGCTGAAGACGTCGATATCCCACGCGGACCAGAAGAGAGGCTTATCTTCAAACAGCTGGAACAGGTTGGCAAGTTCTCCTTGCTTAATAAACTCGGAGCTGTCCTCGATGCTCACGACACTCGTGATATTCCCGTGTCCGTCGAACTTGACGCTCCACTCATGATTCTCAAGGCGACGATTGCTCGTCTTGAGCACACTCTTGGCCGGATGCGCACTCTCGCTCAAATCACCGACTGCGACCGACTCGAGCGCTGCGGAAGGTGTCGAGAACACCAGCCTTCTCTCGTCGAACGCTTCGACCAGCTGGACCGGCACAGTTTCGTCACCGCAGATCAGGGCTTGGGGAGTCCAATCCTGATCCCAGGGGAGTTCGCCCTGACTCGTGACAGTGGCATTCTTAAAGAGGGCCACCGGGTGCCTCATCTGGCTTGTATCCACTTTGCCCGCAATTGACCTTAGAGCTGAATCGACGATCTTCTCACCACTCTCGCGAACTGCCTGATAGTCGCGATCCGAGTCTCGATAGACTTCATTTACGGAAGAGCCAGGAATGATATCGTGGAATTGATTGAGGAGGACGAGCTTCCAGGTCGCTTCGAGCTCTTGGCGTGGGTAGGCGGATGGATAACTTTCGGTGAAGCAAGAGAGATACTCCGCATCCCGCATCAAGAACTCAGAGTAACGGTTTCCTCTCTTGTTCGCCGCCTGAGACGTGTACGTGCCGCGGTGGAATTCTCCGTAAAGCTCGCCCACCCAAGTCTGCAAGTCTCGCGATCTCGCCTTTGATTCCTGGAAAAAGTCGGCAGCCTTCTTTCGCTCCGCAACTTCTGGATAATGAGGTGCCAGCCGGCCGCGGCGAAGAAACTCAAGGTGCCGCTCGGTTGGGCCTCCCCCTCCATCGCCGAATCCAAAGAGATATAGGCTTTGATCCGACCTTGCATGGTCCTTGTAGTTGTTGACGGAATAGATGACTTCCTTCGGCTCACAGCTCGCGTTATACGTATCTGCCGGTGGAAAATGGGTCCAAATCTTGGTGCCGTCGATGCCTTGCCACCAGAACGTGTGGTGCGGAAACTTATTGAACTGATTCCAGGACATCTTCTGAGTCAAGAAATATTTGATGTTGAACTTCGCCAGGATCTGCGGGAGTGCGGCGGAGTAGCCAAACACGTCCGGCAGCCACATGTCATGCGTTTCGAAGTTCAGCTTCTCGCGAAAATATTGGCGGCCATATAAGAACTGCCGGACCAGAGATTCCGCCCCAGTCAAATTACAATCTGCTTCCACCCACATCGATCCGACTGGCTCCCATTGCCCTCGCTCGATCGCCGCCTTCACTCGCTTGTACAGCTCTGGATATTCCTTCTCAAGCCACTCATATTGGCTCGCCTGCGAATGGGCGAAGACGTATTCCGGATACTCTTCCATCAGCTTGAGCTGAGTCGCGGTCGTATGGGCCATCTTCTTTTTCGTAATCTCGATTGGCCATAACCAAGCGGTATCGAGGTGCGCATGTCCGACCGGGAAGATCGTGTGTTTGAGTTCTCCGTTTAAAACTCCCAGTGTCTCTTTGATCAGCTTGCGGCACCGCGCGATCGACTCTTCTTTGTTGCGATTGAACACGTTCACAATTTCGTTCAGTGCCCGGAGAAGCGTGGCGTATGAAGGGCCCTCGACGTCGAGAGTCTGAAGTAGATTGAGGCAGAAATCGACGTCGTAGTAGAAAGCTTTGAGCGGACGGTTGATCGTGACAATTTCTGCCCGCTCTACCGTTTCCACCAATGGCTCGCGCGGAAGCTCACGTATGTGGACACGGTGCTGGGGATTTCGTGTGTAGCTCTGAACGTAGATTTCTATCTTCCTGTCAGTGGAGTCCGGATATGGAAACATCGATCCGTCGAGCCAGCCCATGTCGGTGTGCTGCCAATCTATGCCGCACCATGGAGAGTTTTCGACCCAAACCGTTCGCTCGCCGCCAAGCTCTGCCACCACCGCCAGTTCCTGACCGGCCATGGATTCCGGAATTTCACCAGTAAGTCGAAACCAGAAAGTGGTGTAAGCCGGTCCGTATCGAAATCCTGGCTGGATGGTGCGCCAACTCCCCGCCTTCGCCTCCTCCTGATTGCGAGCCGGTTCTTCGTTTAACTCGATGGTGAGTTCTTGTCGCTCCCCGTGCAAGTAGGGAGCAACGTCTTGCTTGAGAAACAGCTCGATGCGGCGGCGGGTGAGATCGTGGTGCTTCAGCATGGGAGCGAAGTTTACACTCGGTTCCTCCATCTTGTCTTGCCAGCCCATGTGCTCTATCAGTACTAATTAGGCTAAACTAAAATATAATGTACGAAATAGCCGCTGCGCTGGTTGCGTTGTATCTGCCGGAAGGAGGTCCTGCCAGCGCGCTTCCTCGTCGCAGGTGGCCGGCCGTCGTAGCCGCTCTCCGCCGCTATCCAGCGCTGTCGCCTTCGGAGGCGCTCATCCAGGCTCACCTTGAACAAGAAGCAGTCTTCCTGAACGAGAGCCGTCTCGACCGAGCGCACGAGCTTCTTCTCAGTGGATGCGCGCTTACCGCTGAATGCGGTGGATATCCGTTGCGATGGCTCGAAGTTCTCGGGGCGGGAGCTCCGCCAGTTATATGGAAGCGAGGCCAGCTTCCGATCGGGAAGGGTTGCATGAGCATTGTTGGCAGCCGAGAGGTTTCCCCTGCCGTCTATCGCTTCTGTCGGAGCTGCGGCGTTCGAGCCGCGCAAGCTCGGTGGATCGTCATCACGGGGGGTGCGGAAGGCTGCGATCGAGCGGCGATTGCTGGTGCAGGAGCCCAATCTGTCGTGCTGCTCCCATGCGGCCTTGGCGCCCGGAGGACCCAAGCTGGGTGCGAGCTGTCCCTCTCCCCATGGCAGTCAGGCTTTTCCGCAGCCGCAGCGATGCAGCGGAACGCACTCATTTACGCGGCCAGTGCATTTTCAATCGTGGGGGCCGTGCGATTCAAAGAAGGAGGCACTTGGCACGGGGCGATTGGCTGCCTGAGATCGAAGTCATCCCCGATTTTCGTCTATAAGGACCAGCCGGACGGGGGCATCGGTGCGCGAAGTTTGGCCGCCTTGGGCGCGCGCTGGATCGGTAGCGCATCTGAGATTCCCAGCCTACTGGAAGCGCCGCCCTCTCCAAAGGATCTCTTCTCAGAGGCAGGCTAGCCCTTTTCCGAACTTACCGGCGGCCGCTTCCCGGAAGGATCACATCGCCAACCGCGTATGACCGTCGGATGTCTTGCAGCACCACCTTTACGCGGTGACCAATTGCATCTCCTCCGTCGACCAGCTCCACGAAGTATCCGGTGTCGGTCCATCCGATCACACGATTCAAATTCTCGATCGATGTGCGTCGCACGTTGCACTCCAAAACCTGTGCGCGGCGATAGCCCATCCATTGGCGGTCAAAGTCATCGATGTTGCCGGAGGTGATTTCATACTCCTCATACTCCATGTCGAAATTGGCCCGGATGTAGATGCCGCGGCGCATCGCGTGCTCAAGCTCCTCCACGTTTTCGCCATCCAGTCCGATAAGCGCTTCTACTGCCGCCGGATGGCACTCGATCAAGAAGGCATTCCCGGGATCGTTGATCTTGCGCCACATGTCCCGTTCGATCCAAAGACTGACCGTCTCCTTACTAGAAATTCTGCCCTGTCCAAGGCACATGGGGCATATCTCGCTGATCGCTTCAGTCACGGATTCACCCGTTCGCTTTCGCGTAATCTCCACCAATCCCAAACTCGAAATCTTGCCGACTCGAGTACGAGCCCGATCCCGGGTCAACCCCTTCGTGAAGGCGTCGAGAATCTTCTTGCGATCGTCAGCGGATTCCATGTCGATGAAGTCCACAACGATAATCCCGCCCATGTCGCGGAGGCGCAACTGACGGAGGACTTCGTCGCATGCTTCTTGATTGGCCTTGAAAATGGTATCGCTCAGTTGCGTCGTTCCCACCTGTTTTCCGGTGTTCACGTCGATCGCGGTCAGCGCCTCCATTTCGTCGATCACCAGGTATCCGCCCGATTTCATCGGCACCTTATGCTGGAGAAGTCGTTCGAGTTCGCGTTCGATGCCGTAGTTATCGAATATGGGCGTCTCACGGTCATAGAGAAAGATCTTGTCTTGAAGCGCTGGGGCGACCATGGCCGCTACCAGATGTACTTTCTCATACTCATCGGGATCATCGATCACCATTCGATCGATCTCCTCGCCAAACAGGTCTCGCACGGTGCGGTAGAGCAGGGTTTGGTCTTTATGAACACAGGCCGGAGCTCGCATCTTTTTCGCGTTCCCCAGGACGTCTTTCCAAAGCTGCTGAAGGAATAGCACGTCGGCTCGCAATTCCGCTTCGGTTCGCCCTTCGCATTCCGTCCGCAATATCAGTCCGAAGCCTTCGGGCACGATGCGCTCCCCAACTCTTCGTAATCGCTCCCGCTCCGAACGATCATCGATCTTGCGGCTCACGCCAACATTGTTCGACTCCGGCATCAGGACGACGTACCGGCCCGGCAATGCGATGCGGGTGGTGACGCGAGCGCCTTTCGTGCCGCGCGATCCTTTGGTCACCTGCAGCATCAGTTGCTGGCCCGGCTTGAGCAAATCCTTGATCTTCCTTCGGCGGAGCTCGCTGCGTTTCATGCTTGCGGGCGAGTTGTCGTGAGGCTCATCTGGCAGAAGGTCGCCGACGTGCAGGAAGGCGTTCCGCTCTAATCCGATATCGATGAAGGCTGCATCCATGCCGGGCAGAACGTTTTGAACGACGCCCTTATAAATAGAGCCGACAACACGCTCTTCTCGCTCGACGCGATACTCCATGAGTTGGCCGTTCTCAAGCATGGCGATGCGGGTCTCGCGGTTCGAGACATTTACGACGATTTCAGTTGTGGCTCCGCCATTTTGCGAAGAGGAGCCGTTCTCGGGCTTGCGGACAGAGGAAACTGAGCGTCCGCGGCCCCGGCGAGGGGCTTGTGTTTTAGACATAAAAAAAGTTGCGCTCGCTAACGAGCAGTCACTCAAGTCTACCTGCGGCCATACTGATCACATGCCGATTTACGAGTTTCGGTGTCTCGATTGCGGAACCAAATTTCAAACGCTCGTCGGAGTCGTCGCGGAGTCTTCGGAGGAGAAGTGCCCAAAATGCGGCAGCGACAGATCGGCCAAGCTAGTTTCCCGATTCGCACGCTATCGAAACGAGGACGACCGCCTCGACGAGCTTGCCGACCGCTTTGATAGCATGTCCGAGCCGGGTTCTGCCGTCGAAATGAGGAAGACCGTCCGTGAAATGGGCAAAGCGATGGATGAGGACATGTCTGACGAGATGGAAGAAATGTTCGAGGAGGACCCTGATTAGCCCTAGCTCGTCGCTTGGAGCAAGTTGTTGAGCTCGGCATAGCGGCCGTTCGACCGCAGGAGTTCATCGTGAGTACCTAGTTCAATAATATTGCCCTCATCTAAAACGGCGATCTGATCGGCGTTTTGGATGGTCGTCAAGCGGTGGGCGATCACGAGAGTAGTTCGGCCCTCCATCAAACGTTCTAGAGCCTCCCGAACGAGGGATTCCGATCTGGCGTCCAGGGCCGACGTGGCTTCATCCAAGATGAGGATCTTCGGATTTTTGAGGAGAGCTCTGGCGATCGCCACCCGCTGACGTTGGCCGCCGGAGAGGGTGATTCCTCGCTCGCCGATTATGGTCTGATAGCCGTCTGGCATGCCGCGAACGAACTCTTCGACATTCGCGGCGGCGGCGGCGTCTTCAATTTCCCGATCAGTCGCTTCGAGACGTCCATAGCGAATGTTCTCCCAGACGGTCCCGTTGAAGAGGATCGTGTCTTGGGGAACGAGACCGATGCTGACCCGCAGGTCCTCTCTTCGAATACTGCGGATGGGAACTCCCCCGATGAGTATTTCACCTGAAACGGGTTCATAGAAACGGTATAGCAGTGCGGAAATGGTCGTTTTGCCACCACCACTTCGCCCCACCACCGCGGTGACCTTCCCCGCAGGCAATTCAAGGTTCAGCTTCCTCAAAACTGGCGACTCGGGAACGTAGTGAAAGTCGACATCTCGGAACTCAATGTTGTGGTCGGTGGGAAAGCCAAGAGCGTCAGGCGCATCAGGCTCTTCATCCCTTTGATCGAGAATTTCGAAAAGGCGATCGGCAGCCCCGACAGCACGTTGGAGGCGCGTATACAGAGATGCGAGGGAACCCATAGGCCCTGAAATGATCGGCACGATCATAAAGAAGCCGAAAAGGGTGCCCGGAGTGATGTGTCCGGCGATCACCTCGCGGCCACCAAACCAAATCACCCCAAGCAGCAGCAGAATGAACCCTGAAAAGGCGACCATTCCCATGGCGCCTTCCGCGATCGAGGTCTTCATCTGCAGCTTGTAAACGTGCGTGAGCTTCACATCGGCCCGTTCGTCCTCGTACCGCTCGCGCGCAAACGCTTTCACGAGCCGGATGTTGGCCATTGCTTCGGTCATTGCTCCCATGGCATCCGAAAGAGCATCGAGTGCCTCACGCGTGAGTTTGCGAAGCCGCCGGCCAAAGATGACGAAAAACGCCATAACGAGAGCAAGCATCCCAACGACGACAAGACAGAGCTTCCAATTGAAGATGATCGCGAGAACGATGCCCCCAGCCAGGGTGACGATGTTGCTCACGAGACCGGCGACGTCGCTTGTGAGACTCTGCTGAATCAAGCCGACATCGTTGCTGAGGTGGCTCGCCAAGTCTCCCGACCGGGTGCGGTCGAAATAGCTCACCGGCAATCGCTGGAGGTGCGAGAAGAGTCGAGCTCGCATGTCCTTGACGATGCGATTGCCAGCGTAGGCAATCAGGACAAATTGGCTGAAGCTGAGCCCCGAAGCCAAGATCACGAGAGCGATGATGATGAGTGCCGCTCGGTCGAGCGTAGCCACATTGCCGCTTTTCAATACTTGGTCAACTGCGGTCTTTCCGAATACGGGCAAGCTCAGGTTGACCGCGCTGGTCAACAGCATGATGACGGAGGCGGCTCCGAGCTGAAGCTTGTAGGGTAAGGCGAGAGCGATCAGACGCCGAACCGACGGCCAAGTGAGCTTCACCAGCTTGTCGTGTTCGGGATTGGACGGCACGTAACTCTGTCGCAACAGCCTTAGCTTACTCCGACCCGCGGTCCCCGAGGACCTACTTGGGAAGCAGTAAACTTCCTCTCAGTGGCTTACCGCAGTTTTCAGCACTTCCTGCAAGTTCTCGAAGAAAAGGGAGAGCTGAAAAGGATCACCGAACCAATCTCGCCGACGCTCGAAATTACGGAAGTTGCGGATCGGGTGATGAAAGCGGGTGGTCCAGCCCTCCTGTTTACCAACGTTCAGGGGATCCCCCATCGGCTCGGCACGTCCGATCCTCTAAGTGCGGTGATGGGCTACCCGTCGATCCACAAGCCATCCGGTGATCAGCGGCAAAGCTTCGATTGTCCCGTCGCGATCAATACCATGGGATCGCGTCGTCGCATGTCTCTGGCGCTCAGCGTCGAAGATTTCGAAGAACACGCGGTCCGGCTGGAGAATCTTCTGAAACCTGAGCTGCCGAAGGGAAAAATCGAGGGTTTCAAGAAGTTGTCCTCCCTCTTCGTCGAAGTTAAAGGCGTTCCTACCAAGGTTGTCCAGGGCGGCCCTGCTCAGGAGGTTGTGATGACCGGGGACGAGGTCGACCTTACCAAATTGCCGATTCTCACGTGCTGGCCCGAGGATGGCGGGCCGTTCATCACGCTTCCTCTTGTTTTCACCCACGATCCGACCACTGGAAAGCGGAACGTCGGGATGTATCGGGTTCAACTTTTCGATCGCAACACCTGCGGAATGCATTGGCAGATGCACAAAACCGGGATGCGCCAAATGGAGGAGGCCGCCGAGCAGGGGAAAGGACGATTTGAAGTTTGTGTCGTGCTCGGTGGTGATCCCGCCATCACCTTCAGCGCGATTTCTCCGCTCCCGCCGGGAATCGACGAGATGCTTTTCGCCGGCTTCCTTCGCCGAGAAGGCGTTCGTCTGACGAAGGCGAAATCGGTTGACGTCATGGTTCCGGCCGATGCTGAAATCGTGATTGAAGGCTATGTCGATCCCGCGGAGCGTCGGCTGGAGGGTCCGTTTGGAGATCACACGGGATACTACTCGCTGGCGGATCAATTTCCGGTGCTGCATGTCACCTGCGTGACGCGGCGGAGAGAGGCGGTATACCCGGCCACCATCGTTGGGGTTCCGCCCATGGAGGATGGCTGGATGGGAAAGGCGGTCGAGCGAATTTTTCTTCCCCTCATCCGTACGAGCGTTCCGGAAATTGTTGACATGAACTTGCCGGTCGAGGCCACCTTCCACAACGTCGCGTTTGTTTCGATCCGTAAGAAGTATCCGGGACACGCGTACAAAGTGATGAATGCGATTTGGGGCTTGGGGGGCCTCTCGTTCACTAAATTCGTTTACATCTTCGATGAGGACTGCAACGTGCAAGATCTAGGCGAGGTCCTCTTCCGAATTGGAGCGAACTGCGACCCCGCTCGCGATACCTTGGTCTCGAAGGGACCCGTCGATCAGCTTGACCATGCCTCGATCGAGATGGGGTTTGGGGGCAAGCTGGGATTTGATTGTACGCACAAGCTACCTGGCGAAAACGGCTTTAACCGTCACTATCCAAAGCTGATCAAAATGTCTGAGGACGTTAAGAAGAAAATAGATCAACTCTGGCCGAAGCTTGGGATCTAGCTGGAATCCAGGTACAATTGAATTCAGCGAGATGCTTCGCAAATCCAAATTTCTGCTTCTGCTGGCAGCCATGCTCCTGCCAGCGTGGACGCTGGCCCAAGGATATCAGCAGCCGGTCGGCGTGCTTCCACCGAACGTGAACATCAAGGACGTTCATATCGAGCAGCGCCTCGGCAACAAGGTGGTCAACGACGCGGTTTTCACCGACCAGAACGGCAACCAAGTTCAGTTTTCAAAAGTCTCACGCGGGCTTCCGATTCTAATTCTGCCGATCTTCTTTAAGTGTACGGGCGTTTGCACCGTCGAACTTCAAGGGGTGCTTTCAACACTTCAGAAGATGAAGACGAAGCGGGTTGGGCGCGATTTCGATGTGGTGGCCCTCAGTATCGATCCTACAGAGGGTCCAGATCTGTCGGCAGCAAAAATGCGGGAGACGATCGCCTCATTCCCGAACCTAAAGGGGACGGAGGCAGGATGGCGATTTCTCACTGGCGATCTTCCGAATATCCGCAAGGTGACCGATTCACTTGGATTCAAGTTCACTTGGGATCCGGA
Organism: Armatimonadota bacterium; assembly: GCA_023392285.1. Taxonomy (GTDB): domain Bacteria; phylum Armatimonadota; class Fimbriimonadia; order Fimbriimonadales; family Fimbriimonadaceae; genus JAEVZK01. The sequence continues at coordinate 14,560 of JAEVZK010000148.1, forward strand.
GAAGAAGATCGTCAACCATCCGTCGGGGATCATGTTTTTGACTCCTCAGGAAGTCGTCTCAAGCTACGTGTTTGGTGTCAACTATTCGCCTGATGTATTCGAGAAGAACATCACCTTGGCGCACGGAAACCGGATAGGAAAGCGCAGCACGGAAATTTTCTTCGGATGCGTTCACGTCGATCCCATCACCGGCCAGCGAAGCATTGTGATCCTCAATTTTCTTAAGTTTCTTGCTCTCGTCACCCTGATCGGTCTGCTTGGAACGATTGCGGGTTTGAGCCTGAAGAACCGCTTCGCACAGAAGTCGACAAAATAGTTCGCACCCAATCAGACGGGCTGTCGTCCAATGACCATGCTTGCAACGCTGATCGTGGCATTCTCAGTCGTCAAATTTCCTGGCGGTCCCGCGACGGATTTGGCGAACGCAATTTGGAAAGCGAATCGAAAAAATGTGGTGATCGAGCAGGCGATCATGACCGATTTGCCGCCCATGCAGTTTGAAGCGAACAGCGTTGACCAGATTTCATCAGCGGTCAAAAGAGACGGCAACCTGCGAATGCTTCCTGGCACGGAGGTCATCTTTTCCGATTCCATCTTGCCGCCCGCATCGGTGCCCGGCTGTCAAGTCCGCGGTACCGCGACCGGGGCGATGTTCAAAGGACTCAACCCTCAAGCGTTGCGAAATGGTCTGGTGACCTACCGAATGCTGGACAACGAGCGGTTTGGACTTGATAGTCTGCAAACGATCAATTTTTCGCACCCGGTTAAGGTAAATCGCTTGCTTCGCAATTACTATCTTGCCGTCACCGTTGAGAACATGCCGGAAAGGGATTTTCTCGATTATTTGGCTCGCGCGTGCGGTGGGCACCTGCGAACTTCCGGCAACACGTGGACGCTGGAGCCAAACGCGGCTGAGTTCAAGCGACGGCTATTGAATCTATGGGTGCTTCGAGAGAAGCAGGAGCCGAACATCATCAAAGACGCTGGGAATCGGTTGGCGACTCTGCAGACGATGAGACTCATTTTCGATTACGCTTCGCCGGAATATCTCGTCAAAGCTCTGGAGAACGAGGACACCGGCCTAAATCTATCGATTCCTGCTGGTTCGGACATTCACAATCGCTTGACCGGTTTTTTTGCAAGTCTAGATCCAGGGAGTGGATTTCCCTTGATCGGGGGCTTGGTACAGACCCCAACCGGGCCGCTCACCATCCTTGGTTCTGAAAGTTTCACCGCGACTCTTCACGGTGATTTCACCCTTGATCTTAGTTTCCCTGCCGTCGACGAGGCGGGGGAGCGAAAAGTGGCCAAGGTGACGCTCGCGGCTTCGTGAAGCGGAGCCCAGTCTGCTGAAGAGGTAAAACTTACCTTCCCATGCATGACCGCAATTTTATTCGTCAGCACCCTTCCGAGCTTAAGGAAGGCGCTCGTAAGAAGAGCATCGATATCGATGCTGCGGTCGATGAGTGGCTGAGTAAAGACGCCGAGTGGCGAAGCTTGAGAACCGATCTCGAGGCGAAGCAAGCCGAGATGAACCGGATCAGCAAGACGATTGGCATGCTGATGGGGCAGGGCAAAAAAGAGGAAGCGGAAGCTGCGAAGGCGCAGACCGGTGAACTCAAGAAAGCCTTGGCCGATGGCGAGCCGCAGTCTCGAGAGCTTGAAGATGCTCTTCGGCACCTTGAATACGGCTTCCCGAATGTGCCGGATGCTTCGGTTCCTCAGGGCGCTGCCGCGGAGGACAATGTGGTCGTGCGTGAATGGGGAGAGAAGCCGGAATTCTCAGAGGCTCCCCAGGCTCACTGGGACGTCGCGGAGCGGCTTCAAATGCTCGATCTCCAGCGGGGTGCAAAGATCAGTGGAAGCGGTTTTGTGCTTTACACCGGAATGGGCGCTCGTCTCCAGCGATCTCTTTTTAATTGGATGATCGATCATCAGACACAGCGGAATGGCTATCGCGAGATCTATCCGCCATACATGGTGAACTCGGCAAGTCTGTACGGCACGTGCCAGCTTCCGAAGTTTGGCGAAGACCTTTACAGAGCCGATGACGATCTGTACTTGATTCCGACCGCCGAGGTGCCGGTAACGAATATCTATCGAGACGAAATTCTGGACAATGAACAGCTTCCGCTGCGGATGGCGGCTTTCAGCGGCTGCTTCCGGAAGGAAGCGGGAGCTGCTGGCAAGGACACTCGCGGCCTCCTACGGGTTCACGAATTCGACAAAGTCGAGTTGGTGAAGTTGACTCGCCCAGAGGACAGCTACGACGAGCTTGAAAAGCTGACGCTCGATGCCGAATCGATTCTGCAAGCGCTTGGCCTGCATTACCGTGTCGTCGTGCTCTGCACCGGCGACATGAGCTTCTCGAGCGCGAAGACTTACGACCTGGAAGTGTGGGCTCCCGGAGTGCAACGCTATCTGGAAATCTCCAGCTGCTCCAACTTCACCGATTTCCAGGCACGCAGCGCCAATATCCGATTCCGGAGAGCACAAGGCGAAAAGCCGGAATTCGTTCACACGCTGAACGGATCTGGCCTCGCGACTCCACGCCTCTTCGCGGCTTTGTTAGAGACTTTCCAGCAGCCTGATGGAAGTGTGCTGCTGCCGGAAATCCTGCGTCCCTACGTCGGGCGAGATCGAATTACCCAAAAATGAGTTTGGCGAGAACTGATGTCGCTGAACACTCCCGCTAAGGGGGTGTTTTCATTAGCAGTTCTCGACAGCCTCATCTTATTAGCCTTGGGAGCGTGTTTTGTCAGGCATTCACTTTAGATAGCGAATGGTGAATGGTAAATGGTGAATGGTGAATGGTGGATGGTGAATGGTGAGGGTTGTGGTATCATCTTCCGGCGCTGAGAGGTTGAACTGTCCTTTGCCGGTCGGTTGTTTTCGCAGCGTTAAACCACTATCCAAGGCAAACCATGAAAGTAAGAATTAGGCTGCGCGCCTACGATCACCGTGTTATCGACCAGTCGGCTGAGAAGATCACCGACACCGCCCGCCGCACAGGTGCGCGAGTCTCCGGTCCGATCCCGCTTCCCACTAACATTCGACGTTTTTGCGTCATCCGCGGACCTCACATCGACAAGGAGTCGATGGAGCACTTCGAGCTGCGAACCCACAACCGCTTAATCGACATCCTCGAGCCGACCAATAAGACAATCGACGCGCTCATGCGACTCGACCTGCCGAGTGGCGTCGATATCGAAATCAAGAGCGCGTAAGAGCTTCTTGCAACGCCAAAACAGCCGAGAACAAGGTTCTCGGCTGTTTTTGTTTGTGTCAAATGGAGTGGCAGGGGCAACAGGGCTCGAACCCGCGACCTACGGTTTTGGAGACCGTCGCTCTACCAACTGAGCTATACCCCTGCGCGGAGCGGTTATTTTACCGCATCCAACAGGTTTGACAATTCAATTTGGCAGCCCCATGGCCGAGTAGGTCAAAATGAGGCATGATGCGAATTCGGATCCTGCTGGGTCTGCTTGTCCTAAGCCTCTGCCTTGGCTGCTCCAAACGGGTCCAATTGGCAGGAGGAGTTTTACCTCCCAAGCGGCCGACCACCCTTGTGAGCCTCAGTCCCTCGACGACCGAGATCGGAGCGAAACTCTACAATTCGATCCAGTTGGTTGGACGCACGGAATCATGCAATTATCCGCCCTCGATGGTCGGTGCAGTGCCAGTAGTCGCGGGAGTCAAGCCCAACTATGAACTGATCGCAGCCAAAAAGCCCAGCGTAATCTTCCTAGATTCAAGCCTTTACTCAAAGGCAGATATTGAGAAGATCAAGGGGCTAGGGTCGGCAGTGATGGATTTTCACACCGATTCGGTAAAAGAATTCATTCAAAAGATTCGGGAGTGCGGGACCCTCGTCATGGGGGAAACGGAAGCTTCAGATTATGCCGACAAGATTCAGAATGCAGTCGATACGGCGGAAGCCTCGCCGCTGAGCCCGTCTCCGAAAGCGATCGTTCTAACGGGAGGAAATGGCTCGTATCTCATCGACGGGACGAAGAGCTTCCAAGCTGATGTTCTGCGAACGGTGGGCGCAACTCCCGTTGGACCGGATGGGGAACGTTTTTCGAATCTCAATCCTGAGACCCTCCTTCAGCTAAACCCGGATTACGTGTTTCTGGCGACGCCGGGTGAAAAGAAGGAAGACGGTGAAAAGGTGATCAACGGCTTTCGTTCCGATAGCCGCTTTGCCAATCTTAAAGCGGTTAAGGAGAACCACGTCCTCGGCATCCCCGAGGATATTCTCTTGCGCGCAGGTGGCCGCGTGGATATTTTGATTACTGCACTGAGCAAGGTGCTTCGAGGAGGACAGTAATGGCATCGGCAGAAATCGGCGTATTCGGCGGATCGGGCTTTTACAGCCTTCTCCAAGACGTGCGTGAAGTGAAGGTGGACACCCCTTACGGGGCTCCCAGCGATTCCTATTTCCTTGCTACGGTCGGGGGCCGAAAGGTGGCCTTTTTACCTCGGCATGGCCGCAATCACACCTTGCCGCCCCACATGATCAATTATCGAGCAAACGTTTGGGGGATGCGGAGCCTAGGTGTGAAGGCGATCATCAGTCCTTGCGCGGCTGGCTCCCTGCAAAACCATGTCGCCCCGGGGAGTTTCGTCGTCTGTGACCAGTTTGTGGATCGCACGAGCGGCCGAAAAGATACGTTCTTCGACGGACCGATCGTTTCTCATGTCTCACCCGCGGAAACATACGATCCCGTTTTGCGAAAGTTAACCATTCAAACGATTCGGGACAATGGCATCGAGTGTCATGATTCGGGCACGGTTGTCGTCATCCAAGGACCTCGCTTTAGCACCAAATCGGAGAGCAAGTGGTTCCACGATCAGGGCTGGGAAGTTATCAACATGACCCAATATCCGGAGGCTTACCTGTGCCGAGAACTCGGGATGGCGGTCGTCAATATTTCTTTGATCACCGACTACGACAGCGGCGTTCATTCGGGCACGGAAGCGGTGAATGCGACTGACGTGCTGGCGGTTTTCAAATCCAACTCGGAAAAGATCAAGAAGGTTGTGCTGGACCTTATCGAACGCATGCCGGCTGATCTAGATGCACTTGGCGCGCGACAGGCACTGCAATTTAGCAGGGGCGACGGACATGCCGCCTCTTCCGAGGACATTCGGCTTTTTGAGCTGCTGGATTAAATGCTGATCCCGGCGCTGCTGATGCTCAGTACGATGGCTCAAAGCGAGCCCATCGCAACGCTGCGTCTCGCGGGCACAGACGTTCCCATCTCCCTCCCGGCCATTCAAGAAGCTTCGCCAACGGCTCCGTATTTCCAAGTTGGCGAGTGGCGATACGTTGTGCAAGATGGGGAAATCGCCCGGCGGGAGGGTGATCTTTGGAAATGGGTCCGAGGGCATTACGCTCCCGCAAAGGCAGCTCAGAACGACACCACGGCAATTTATCACATGAAGATCGTGTTGATCCCTCGATCCACGATCATCGACGTGGGGCGAGACGGTTTTCTCCGGGAAAGGCGAGTCGTGGTGAACGACGATCTTCGACGCCAGATGCTGCAAGGCGTTGGGCAATTTATCGTCCTAGCCGAAACTTTGGGCCGAGGAGAGATCAAGATCGATGCGGACGTCTCGTTCGAAAATGAGAACATCCCGATCTACAGCGATGGCACGGTTATGCCCTACGGCGCGGAGTTCGCCTCTTGGTATTTCGGTTCTCGCATCAACTCTGGCGGATTCAAGGCTGACGACAACCTTTATCGGGGGCCGTATGAGTCGGTCGTTTATGTCCACACCGGATTGACTCAAGGGTACACAGGGATACTCAGGGGGATGCCGATTAGCGGCATTTCTTTCTTCAGGAATGCTCATGCCGATGAGCCTGCGGGGTTGGCGCTCGCGCTTGAGGAGGCCTGGTCGTCACACGCGGCCATGCTAGCCAAAAAGGCGGGACTTGGCACTCTTGCGTCCAGCTCCTCCATCGACGACGTGATCCCACCGACGTCGTGGCCCAGCGTTTTAGCGACTACGCAGGAAGGCTACAGAGCGAACATTTCTGGCACAAGCGCCGGAGGCGAGGGCAAGACTTGGCCGCAAATCGCATCGAATCCCCTTGGAAGCCTGCCCCGTGTCGATCCTGCCGGCAAGCCTACGCTCCCGTTCGCGGCGGCTCAGGACGCGATGGCGGTAGCGAAGAATGCGATCTCGGTCAAATTTCTCGGGATCGGGCAGCAAGGTGGCAAGAATGTATTCGTCCTTTCTGAGCCCCTTCAGCTTCCCGAACTCACCGTCCCGCCGATGAAATATTCGGAACTGACGGTACTCAAAGATCTACGGTATTCGCCAAACATCAAAGTTTCTCTGGGAGAAAGTGATGGGGTGACGGCGGTCACCTATCAGGAGAATGGGCAAGCTCGGGTGGGCCATCTCGATCTCTTTCAAATTCCCGCGGGTAACGCGATTCTGCTCCAGGTCAAGAGCGATTCGGCGGAACCGCTTGCCCTGCAATTGATTGGTCCAGACGGCGGACTCGTCAAGAGCTTCGTTCTTGGCCGGATGGATCCCTCCCCCCGAGAATTGGAAATTGCCGACGACTCGGTTCACCTGAACTTCAAGCCCGATAATGAGTGGCACGATGTCACCATCCGGATCGATCATCTGCAACCCGTTTCTCTCTTGCGCGTTGCTCCTCCCGTCCGATCGACTTTTTGGGAGCGAGATCAGATCGATCCCATCACCTACTCTTTTCGGCAGATCCGCATAGGAGACGGCCAAACCTCGGAAGCTCCATTTGAGATCAAGGCGGATCCTCACTCGACTGACACGCTGTCGCGGGCAAGAGCTGCTCTTGAAATCGACTTAAGTTCTCCTCAGTTTAAAGACCTGCTCGAAGATGGGGAGCGAATCGTCGTGCTCAACGCACTACAGAGGCTGGTCAAGGAGCCCAACGCGAAGTTTGAGACTCAACTCGTGAAACGGGCAAACGATGTCGACACCGGCGTTGCGAAAGCGGCGATGGAAGGCATTTATTCCTTGAAGAGCGTCGCCTCCAATGCCTACCTCCGGCACTTCTTGGAATCTTCGCCCTTCGAATATAACCGTGCCACTGCGGCGACCATCCTATCTCGGAGCAAGGTGATGACCTTGGCGGGGCCGATCAGCCAACTTATTGCCGCGCGCTCGTGGTTGGCGAGATTCATGGGTGCGAAGGCCATTGCGAACTTAGAAGGGGAAGAGGCGAATGTGATCTTGATGGCATTCCTACAGGAAGAAAATCCGATGATTCGTCTTGCGGTGACGGAGGGAAGCAATCCTGCCATCGAACTCGTGTGCCGAAGGCTCAAGTTCTCCGCCGAACGTGATCCCAGCGACGCCGTTCGCGGGGCAAGTTTTATCAAGCTCCTACAATCGTCTCTGCCCACTTATATCGCGGTCGGTGAACAATGGACGGCCGATCCTTCCGAGTCGGTTAAATTAGACGTGCTACGAGCGATCAAGGACAAGACCCTCAAATCGGATGCGAACTCACTAGCAAAAGCGGGTGAAGATCATGATCCGGTGGTGCGGGCGAAGGTGGTCGAGGTGCTCAGAGCGCTGTCGATGCCCATCCCGGATGCCCTGACTAACGACCCGGACCCGCGAGTGCAAAGAGCGATCCGGGACCGTCGGGACGGGTTAGATCGTAGAATGTAAAGATTAAAACGGTCATGACACTTGCGTTTGGTTCAGATCATGCGGGCTTTCGCTACCGAGTCGAGTTGGCGAAGGTAGCCGCCGACATGGGTTACGAAATCTCGCAATTTGGAGCGCAGAGCGAGGAGCCTTATGACTATCCAGATGCGGCTGACCTCGTGGTCGAGGAACTTCTGCAGGGACGCGCCACGTTTGGAGTTTTAATCTGTGGAAGTGGCATTGGGATTGAGATTCGTGCGAATCGGCATCCGCACATCCGTGCGGCAAATTGTGTGACGGTGCAGATGGCGGAGCTTGCGCGAGAGCACAATCACGCAAACGTGCTTTGCCTCGGCGAGAGATTGATCTCACTTGACTTGGCGGGAGAGATCATGAAGGCTTTTCTCGTGACGGCAGAGAGCGAAGTGCCTCGACACGTGCGCCGTGTGGAAAAACTAGATGGATGCGTAGGATAGCGAAATGACGTCGGAACAGAAGAAGGCGATTTGGTCTGCCGTGGGCGTACTAATTTGTTTCTGCGCGGTGGGGACGGGAGCGGTGATGCGCGATCGGCTGGAGATGGGCTCCAATGCCGATCAGATCGATATCAGCAATTTAGTGGCCTCGAACTCCCAGTCTCAGGCGGTGCCTGAAACGAAGTTTTACGAGGACATCCTCGAACTCCTCAAGCGAAAGTATGTCGAGCCGATCACCGATGAGCGAAAACTGGCAGATGGCTCCGTTCGGGCGATGGTAGGCAGCCTCGGCGACCCAAATTCGCTCTACATGGACAAAGACCAGTTCCGAGTCTACAGTCAGGCGCGGGAAGGGCATTTTGAGGGCATTGGGGCTCTTATGGTGCTCGACAATGGGGGCGGGGGAGCAAAGGTGCAGACTTCCGGCGATCAAGATGAAGCCCTTTCCGGACAGATCAAGCTGCCGAAGTTGGTTGCTGCCTCCGTGATTCCCGGGAGCAGTGCGGACAAGGCGGGGGTGAAGCCTGGCGATTGGGTCGAATTCGTCGACGACCACTGGATTCCGAACAGCGAAGCGCTCGAGGAATTCCTGAAGCTGCAGAACGAGGTGTTGGGTGGAAAGGCAAGCCCGGAGAAGTCCTCAGCCTACATGAAGCTTCGCGACAAGTTGCGAGATGAATCCGATAAGAGCCTGTTGCCACTGAAG
>JAEVZK010000121.1 GCA_023392285.1 Armatimonadota bacterium
ATGAGTCCAGACGATTTGATCTCCCGACTCTTCGACCGCGACTCGATAATTCGCGATGCCGGGCATCTGATCAGCCAAGGCGTTAAGTTGGTGGTAGTGCGTTGCGAACAGGGTCTTTGCCGATACGCCAGCAAGGTGCTCCACCATCGCCCAGGCGATCGCAAGGCCGTCGTAGGTGCTGGTTCCACGCCCCACTTCATCGAGAATCACTAGGGAGCGCTCAGTCGCGTGGTTGAGAATGTTCGCACTTTCAACCATCTCCACCATAAACGTGGATTGGCCGGTCGCCAACTCATCCTTTGCTCCGATACGGGAAAAGATGCGGTCGCACAAGCCAAGGCGGCAAGATTTTGCCGGTACGAAGCTGCCGATCTGTGCGAGCAACACGATAAGGGCGTTTTGCCGAAGATATGTCGACTTCCCGGCCATATTAGGGCCGGTAAGAATCAGCAGCTTGGCGGGTTTTGACTGCGTTCCAAGCAAGGTGTCGTTCGGCACGAAATGAGGCGTGTTGGCCTCAACGACCGGGTGACGTCCACCCCGAATCTCGATAACGTTATCGGTGGTAAGTTCGGGCTGTACAAAGCCACGCCGGGCCGCCGTTTCGCCAAGGCTCGAAAGCACGTCGAGTTCGGCCAGGGCTCGCGCGGTTTGGAGCAGTGCCGAAGCATGCTCCGCGACTCGGCTCCTGATGCGTCCAAAAAGCTCAGCTTCGAGAGCGGTAGCCTTCTCTTCGGCGTTGAGCACAAGAGATTCCTGCTCCTTGAGCTCAGCAGTTATATATCGCTCGGCATTGGCCGTGGTTTGTTTCCGAATGTATTCTTCCGGCACCCGACTGATCTGAGCTTTAGAAACCTCAAGATAGTATCCAAACACTGAGTTAAAGCCCACCTTCAGGTTGGCAATCCCGGTCCTCTCCCGTTCCTTTTGTTCGATCGAAGCAATGAACGACTTCCCGTTCTTATTCAAATCGCGAAGCGCGTCCAGTTCCGGATCGTAGCCGGGCCGAATGATTCCGCCTTCGCGAACCGTATGGGGTGGCTCGGAGACGATTGAGTCCTCCAAAAGGTGCATAACGTCGCGATGCTCAGAAATCTCCTCACGCAACGCCTGAATGCGCCCCAATCCAACCTTGCGCAGCGGATCTGCGAGCGTCGGCAGGGATGTAAGGGAATCGCGAAGTGCGGCGAGGTCCCGAGGCCCGGCGAGATTGTTGGCGATTCGGGAGATCAGCCGTTCTAGATCGGCAAGACGACTGAGACCATCGCGAACGTCGCCACGCACAAGTTGATGCGTCACGAATCGACCGACTGCCGCTTGGCGATCCTCAATTTCTGCGATATTGAGTAGAGGCTGCTCGATCCATTTTCGCAACAGGCGAAACCCCATGCTCGTCACTGTGCAGTCCAAGATGCCGAGCAACGTGAATTTGCGACTGCCGTCAGCCAAATTCTGCGTGAGCTCGAGAGAGCGGCGGGTGGCTGGATCCAGTCTCATGTAGCCATCGATTGAATACGAGCTGATCGAATCGATGTGTGCCAGAGAAAGATGATTCTTTTCCGCGTAGGCAAGGATCATCGACGCAGCAACGACTGCGGTGGGTTTGTCTTCAAGCCCGTAGCCGTGGAGCTGACTTACTCCAAGTTGGTCCGTCAGCTTTCGCGTAGCTCGCTCCGGCGAAGGGGAAGGCTGATTGGTCACGCTTGCACCGAACCCTTGCTGCGCCAGTTCTCCGTAGGTGTCAGCTTCAGGCCCCACCAGCAGTTCCGCTGGACGGATGCGGCCCAGTTCCTGAATGAGCTTCTCCTGAAGCGATTCGCCGGAAAGCTCTGTCACCACAAACTCTCCCGTGCTCGGATCGAGAGTTGCCAAGCCCGCTTTTCCGTTCTGCACACAAATCGCAGCGAGGAAATTGTTGGCGTCCGATGGCAACATCGAATCTTCCATCAGGGTCCCCGGGGTCAGCACTCGGGTAACCCCACGCTTCACCAATCCTTTCGCTTCCTTCGGGTTCTCGAGTTGATCGCATAGCGCAACTTTGATGCCCTTTTGGAGGAGACGGGCCAGATACTTTTCAACCGAATGAAACGGAACGCCCGCCATCGGCATGCGCTCGCCCCCGTCGTCCCGACCCGTTAGCGTGATCTCCAGCGCTGCCGCCGCCGTCTCGGCGTCTTCCCCGTAAAATTCGTAAAAGTCGCCCACGCGCATCGCCACGACCACGCCTGGGTTTTCTTCTTTCGCGCGGAAGTATTGCTGCAGCATCGGCGTGCGCGCTTTCATCCTTTAAGAGTATTCGATTTGAGGTTAGCCTCGTGAACAAGGAAGTACCCAATAGGGCGATCATCGGATGAAACTGATAAACTAGCGCGGACGGATGACAAAGCTCTTCTTGCGCTGGATCTTGCTCGCGGTGTCGGTCCTTGCCGCATCCTTCGTGAGCCAGGCGCTCGGATTGGGTTTCCGGGCCGACACTGGTGACGCCCCAGGCTTTCTCAAGCTGATGCTCGGCGTCCTGATATTGAGCTTTCTGAATGCCACGATTGGGCGGGTGATCCGATTCCTTACCTTGCCTTTAAGCTGCATCACCCTTGGTCTCTTCTCCCTGGTGATCAATGCAGCGATTCTCATGCTTGCGGCCTCATTCGGGCTTGGATTTCAAATCACCGATTCCGGATGGAAGGCTTTCCTTGCTGCCTTCGTCGCCTCTTTAATGATCGCTTTCATCAATGGGGTGTTGGGAACCTTCCTGCCGGACGATCGTGATGAGTAGCGGGAAGCGGTATCGGTTAAGACGCTATCTTGCCCCGACGGCGGGTATGCGCAAGGCAATCATCGTGGGCTTGATTGGCCTGCTCTTCTTCTTTATCGGCGTCGCGCTCAGCTTTCGAGTCGTGCTGAGACCGGGTTTGGAAAAAATTGCCTCAGTCACTCGCGACATGCTCAGCCACGTGGTGCCCGAAGACAATCTTGATTTTGCGATTCATAACGCGGGCGGCGCATTTTTGGTCATTGGCGGCTACCTGGTCTTTCTGGGGTTTCGGAACGGACTGCGCCACATGATCGCCACAATCAATCCTGGCATCAGAGGTCCGTTTGGTGACGAGTATCGACGACGGCAAATTCTCGCTCAAGGGCCGAGAATCGTCGCGATTGGGGGAGGTACCGGTCTCTCCACGCTTCTCCGGGGACTGAAGCTCTACAGTTCCAATATCACCGCCATTGTGACCGTGAGCGATGACGGCGGCAGCAGCGGCAAGCTCGTGAAGGAGAAGGGCATGATCCCTCCAGGTGATATCCGCAACTGCCTCGTCGCGCTCGCCGATGCTGAAAAGTCGATGACCGATCTCTTTCAGCACCGTTTCACGAGCGAAAGCGGCAACTTAAGCGGCCACTCAATGGGAAACCTGCTGATCGCCGCGCTCGTCGACCAGAGCCACGGAGACTTCGAGAAGGCGGTCGAGCGAGCGAGTGATGTTCTTGCCATTCGCGGACGAGTGATCCCGGCGACGCTGGACAACGTTCGCCTTCGCGCACTTCTAGATTCGGGAGAAGAGATTGCAGGCGAAACCGCTATTGTGGAAGCGGGCCAGAAGATCCGCAAAATCTATCTTGATCCGCAGGGCGTCGCGCCTCATCCGGCCGCGCTCGAAGCAATTCGAGATGCTGACATCGTCGTGATTGGCCCCGGCAGCGTGTTTACGAGCATCATTCCGAACCTACTCGTTCCCGGTATCGCAGGGGCGCTGAAAGAGACTCAAGCCGTAAAAGTGTACGTGTGCAACGTTATGACGCAGCCCGGAGAGAGCGATAGCTTCTCCGCAAGCCAACATGTGTCCGCTATCCTTACCAATACCGATAGTCGAATTTTCGACTACGTCTTGGTCAGCACGGGTTCGCCAAGTGAATCCTCGCTTGAGAAATATCGCGAATCGGGACAGTTCCTGGTGGACCCGGACGTGGATCGTATCCGGGGCATGGGCTTTCGCCCAGTCACGGGAAACTTCACCAGCGACACCGACTTCGTGCGGCATGATCCCTCCAAAGTCGCAGAGCGACTGATGGCTCTGTTGAAATGAGTCGAGGCAAGCTAGTTATCCTTAGCGGTCCGAGCGGCGTCGGCAAGGACACCGTGCTCAATGCTTGGAGCGCTTTCAACCCCCGAGTCCAACGAGTGGTGGCAGTCACGACACGTCCTCGGCGGTCAGTAGAGGTGGATGGCATCGACTACCACTTCCGGACGAAGGAAGAGTTCGAGCAGTTGATCGCGGAAGGAGCTTTCTTGGAACACAAAGAGGTTTTCGGCAACTACTACGGCACTCCGCTGAAACAGCTAGAGCACATGCTTGAGGAAGGAAAAATCGCCGTGCTTAAGATCGACGTGCAGGGTGCCCTCACCGCGATCGATCTTCGCCCAGATGCGACCACGATCTTCATCATGCCCCCATCCATGGAGGAATTGGACCGACGAATCCGAGCAAGAGCCACTGAATCTCATGAAGACATCGAGAGACGCTTAGCGGTGGCTCATCAGGAAATCAGCACGAGTTCCCGCTACCGCCATCGAGTCATCAATGATGATGTGGAAACCGTTGTGCAACAACTTGAGGACATTGTGCGCTCTGGAATTTAGTCCTTCAAAGGGGATGGAGGACTGGCCAGCGGACAGCCACTCCTTGCCGAGCCAGCAGCGACTGAAAATCAGACACTCGGCTCTGATCTCCTGAAACATCGTGCGGGAGACAACCCGATCGGATGCAGTGGCTTGCCAATATGGCGCTCGCTTCGCCAACGTTCCACTCAATCGGGTGCAGACGATAGCAGCCATTGGCGATGTGGCTAACCCCCAGATTCTTCGCCGCGGGCAGCAAATTGCGCATCCGAACCGGGATTAGACTGCCGAGTGGGATTTGAAATGGCAAGGTGCTGGTGTCGATGTAGCCCACTCCTGACGCACTGGGATGTAGATCTATCCGATAACTGCCAATTCCTACTGAATCCGCCATCGCGGGAGCGCGGTCGCAGCCCGGATTGTCCTCGGTGCTCACCATGTCTTCAGTAACCATGGCTTGGGCAACGATCCGGCGGGATTCTCTCATATAAGGCGCTTTTGCCAATCCGTCCCAGGTGCCCATGATATCTGGTCGCAAGTAAAGACCAGGGTAGCCAACACCGCCGTCATGACGTGGTGCCTCCGTTTGGAGCCAATAGAGGAGACTCAGGGAGAGTTGTTTCGCTTCCTGAAACGCGGAACGTACATTGCTTGGTTCTTTGTCGATAACATTCTTAAGGAAGAAATCGTTCTGAGGCCAGTTCACAAGCGTGACGGGATGCAAATCAGCGGTAAAGTTTGCGGGATCGACAACCTGCCGGTATCGAAATAGGTCGAATCCATCCTCGGAAAACAGTGGCAGGTGCCGGGGCTCGCCGGTGTGCGGATTGAGGCCGAGAAATCCGAAATGAGGGCCGGGCCAAAATGAGGGTTGGTAGCTGCGCCAAAATTCGTACGATTCCGGCTTGTCGATTGTGCGGTGGCTTCCCTCGTCTAGAGCGACGGCCATTACCCAGGTGAATCCTTGGACGTCTTCAGGGTGGGCACACTCGGGCGCGTTCAGCTCCTCCGTTTCCCGCCGCGATTCCGCCCCGCTGCGATACTCTGCTCCGCTCAATGGGAGCAGGTCTCCCAGTTCAGTGGCGTCGAGAAACATTTGCGCATGAACGATCTCCTCCGCATTCGAGGGCAGGTGGAGCAGTTTAACCGAGCGAATCAAATCGCCTTGCACATCGACCGCGGTAGGCGCTCGTTCTAGTCGTAAGTCGAGAAGTCCAGAAGTCAAATGGGGCTGGAGCATTTCATTGAGCACCAGCCAGCCAATTCTCGGTTCGTGGCAGAGTCTGCTCACCCAGCCGCCTCCAGGATTGAGGCGGCGGGTCTTGGCGGCCTCGGCGGTCAGCGGCATGAAGGCTTGGTAGAACGCGCGAATGCGCTCACGAAATTCCCGGTAGGAAGAGGTGCAACCGAAATCCTCGATCCAAGGGTGCTCATCTGGCGGCACGGCTTGGGAAGTGAACTGCCCACCTATCCAATCCGTCTCCTCGGTCAAAATGACGCGTAAACCCAGGCGCGCCGCCGCAAGTGCGGCCGCGACTCCACCCGTCCCGCCTCCAACTATGCAGATATCACACGACGCCTCGCGCATTCACGGAAGGCTACCGAATTCTGACTGAAGTCGGGACGAGGCTCAAATCGGGAATTCTCATGGCCTACCCTGCAAAAACACTGGGAATGTGCCAATACATCTATGGAAGGCGCGAAAGCGCTCATTCGGAGATTCACCAGAGTGGCCTCGATCAAGAACAAGAGCAAATCAGACGGAGCGGTTAGCATTAGCGCCGCCGCTAATATCACCGGAGTTGAGGTCTATACACTTCGTTATTGGGAGAAGGAGTTCGACAGCTTTCTAAACCCGAATCGAACGGAAGGCGGACAGCGACGGTACCGTCCGCAAGACATCCAAACCGTGTTTGCGATCAAACGTCTTCTGCGGGATGAAATGTTCAGCATCGCGGGTGCCCGCCGACATTTGGCCAAACTCTTCGAATCTCAACAGGCGGCCTAACAGTGAGCACTTCCAGTTCAATTTCTGCATGCCTCATCGTCAAGAACGAGGAGGCGAATCTAGCCCGATGCCTGAAAAGTCTCTCCGGAGCAGTCGACCAGATCATTGTCATCGATACCGGCTCAAGTGACCGAACTGTCGAGGTCGCACAGGAGTTTGGCGCGGAAGTGGGTTCATTCTCGTGGAGTGACGACTTCTCCGCCGCGCGTAATCAGGCTTTGATTCGGGCCAATGGACCTTGGATTTTGTGGATTGATGCCGATGAGGAGTTGACGTCTGACTCCGCGAAGGTTCTACGCGCTGCAACGCGCAAGCGAGACATTGGGGGCTACAACGCGGAGATCGTCAACTTCACCGCCGACGGAACCGACGACCAAATTTACATCCATCGGGCAGTTCGCCTATTCCGAAAAGTTTCGGATTGCATGTTTTCGGGGCGAATCCATGAACAAGTCACTCCGTCTCTACAAGCGGCTGGGCTCACGTGGGCAGATCTGGACGATTTCAAGATTCTGCATCACGGGTATCGACCTAGTGCGATGATTGAGAAGGAGAAGATCGACCGAACGATATCGATCTTAACTTCGGAACTGGCGGAAAATCCGACAGACAGCTTTCAATGGTTCAATCTGGCCAACGCATACACGGTGGCTCATCGGTGGGCGGACGCGGAACGAGCGGCGGCTGAGTGTCTCCGTCAGGGCGGTGCCAAAGAATTCAACACCTTAAACTTCCAGTTCCTGATCACGGCGTTAAGATCCCAGGCGAAGTTTCGACAGGCCCTCACGATTTGTGCCGAGGCGAAGGCCTCTGGGTGCGGCGGCTTGCTTATTGATTTTGAGGAGGCTCTCACCTACTTCGAAATGGGTGACGCGGCGGCTGGGCTCGAACCAGCTCGCGCTGCCTGTCAGGCGACTTGGCCGAAGGGGATGACGGGCGACCGAAGCATATTGGACTCGAAAAGATGGCTGGTGCTGGCGCAAATATGCACAGCCCTTTGCCTCTTCGACGAAGCCGAATCTGCCTTGGCATCGGCTCCCCAGCATCCGCTATCGAGCCTCATTCTTGCCAACATTTTGGAGAAGAAGGGAGCGAGCGATCAGGCTCTGGAGCTCTACCGGCTTTCTGCACTCGACGCAGCGACTGCAAAGCAGGCCCTGGCCGGCGCCGGAAGATGCGCAATGCATCTTGGACTGCCCAGACAGGCGGCGGACTATTTTGGACAGGCTTGGGCCCTCGAGCCTAGCGACTACTCTCTTTGGACGGAATGCGTTCAAGCCGCTGAACTGTCCGGCGATTTGACTCTTATCCAGAGCAGCTACGAACTCTACTCCACTCAGATGACGCCCACTGCGGAAATTCTCGTGAACTGGGGTCGGTCACTTGAATCTGGCGGTGATTTCGAGAAAGCGCTACTGCTCTATTCGGAAGCGATTGCCCGAAATCCCCAAGATGCCAATGCCCACTTCAATGCTGGCGACCTGCTTTACCGAATAGGACAATTTCAGGATGCAGCGCATATTTATCAAGCAGCGCTGAAGCTGACCCCACTCAACGCCCAAGGCTGGTTCGTGCTCGGCAATTCTCTGGCTCAGTGCGGCATCGCAGAAGGGGCAGTGATTGGCTATCGACAGGCCCTAATATTGGATCCAACTCACCAGGAGGCGAAGCACAATCTGCAACTCGTCTCCGGAGAATCGGCTTAACTTAGGAACGCTTCTAATCGACGTCGTTGGCTCTCGGTCAGGTCCGGGTTGGCAGCCATTCGCTCGATCGGAGCCGTGCTCGCACCCTCTAAAATCAGTGCGTCGATAACGTCTGGATAGGAACTTGGGCTGCTCGGCTGGAACGTCATCCCGTGTACCGCCCAGTCCATCGGAGTTCCGTCGTAATTAGCTTCTTGGGTGCGCCAGTCAGCCCCTGCCGCAAGTAATAACCTAACCTGCGCGGAGTTCCCTCTGTAACAGGCCCAGTGAAGAGGCGTCACGCCCTTATCATCCGCTGATCGCGCCGAAAAGCCTAGCTGCAGCAAGACATTCATGCCGCGGACGTTTCCAGTTTCTGCCAGTTTGCGCAAGACTTGACCTTGCATTGGCTCTGAAATATCTTGTAATTTCGCATTTTCGGGCAGATTGCCTTGAGCTGCCTCGACATACCAGTTGGGAATCGACGAGTTCACCTCCTGCCCAACCTCGCGGAGCACTTCCATCGCAGGAGAATTGCCGACCCAAGTCGCCCAATCGATGGCTCTCCACCCCTGCGCATCGACCAAATCTGGGTTGGCTCCGGCCTCCAAGAACATGCGAATCACGTCGGATCCCCAGCCATTTTTTGAGACGAGGTGGAGTGGTGTCTCCTGACAGTCATAGCTGGGAATATTAGGGTTCGCGCCGTTCTGGAGGAGCCACTCTACCCCTTTCATCGCGGACGAACTTCCATTCCCGCCGGGCAGATGCCCGCAGTTAAAGTACAGGGGCGTATTCCCCCATTCATCGAACGAACCGCTTAAGTTGGCACCGTAGCGCTTGAGCAACTCCAGGATTTCGCGCCGGTTGAACTGCGCTGCGTGATAGACACTTTCGTTATCGTCTGGATCAGCGCCAGCTTCCAAAAGGAGTTCGGCGACCGCAGCATTTCCGCTGTGACCGGTGGCACCGTAAAGAACAGGGAGCTTCCACTGCCCCTCTTGATGGCATGCACTGGGATCGGCTCCGCGCTCAAGCAGGAGCTTTGCGGTAAGGGTCAGCGAATTTAGCGCATCCGGCTGGCTCTGAAAGTATTGAGAGTAAGCGACGTATTCAATCGGCTGCCAGCCTAGCGGTGGCAAGCTTTCGTCCACCCGATGATCAGCAAGCCATGAGCTTACGGCGTCAACATCTCCGGTGACAAGCGAGGTGGCGATGCCGTCGAAAGTCTCCACGGAGGAGAGGTCAAATCGACCGGCGATTGCTGCGGTGACAAAGTCCATAGTTCTAGTGCCGGAAATGACGAACGCCGGTGAGGACCATCGCTATTCCAAGGCGATTGGCTGCCTCGATGACGTCGGCGTCCTTCTTGCTTCCGCCGGGTTGTACAACCGCCGCGATACCCGCCGCCGCGGCAGTTTCTATCGAATCTGAGAACGGGAAAAACGCATCGCTCGCGAGTACCGCGCCGTGCGCGCCGTCACCCGCTTGCTCGAGCGCCAGCCGTACCGATTGGACGCGATTCATCTGCCCAGCGCCCACTCCGAGGAGCCGATTGCTGGTTCCAACCACGATCGCATTGGATTTCACGTGATGAACAATCTGCCATTGGAGCCGCAGTCCCTTCATCTGTTCATCATCAGGCTTCTTCTCGGTAACGATTCGCCACTCACCGGCTGGATCCTCATCGGCATCCTGGACGAGTACGCCACCGCCGATCGTTTTGACGGTGAGCCTAGGCTCCGAACTCGCTAAGGGTGCTTCCAGCAACCGGACATCTCTACCCCAGCCTGACCTCTCTTGAAACAGTTGCTTCGCACCTTCGGTGAAAGAGGTGCCTATTACCACTTCCAAGAAGTTGCCCTTCTCCGTCATCGCGGTAGCAGCGCTCCCGTCAATCAATCCATTGAATGCGGCGATTCCACCGAAGGCAGAAATGGGATCGCTCGCTCGAGCGAGCCGGTAGCTCTCGCCAAAATCCCCACCAATTGCTGCGCCACACGGATTTCCGTGTTTGATGATCGCGCACGCGCCCACTGGCAGGTCGCTCACCAGCTCCCAAGCGCCATCCGCATCATTCAAGTTGTTATAGGAGAGCTCCTTGCCCCAGAGCTGGTTAGCCCATGCGATGCCAGCTTTGCCCAGCGGATCGAGATACAGCGCACCTTCCTGATGAGGATTCTCGCCGTATCGAAACCGCAGG
Organism: Armatimonadota bacterium; assembly: GCA_023392285.1. GTDB lineage: Bacteria > Armatimonadota > Fimbriimonadia > Fimbriimonadales > Fimbriimonadaceae > JAEVZK01. The sequence goes on from JAEVZK010000121.1 coordinate 10,509, forward strand.
GAGCGTCGATATCCAAAGCTCATTGTTTCCGTAAACTTTTCGTCACCGGCAGCCTCGCTCAGGTAACGCGAGATCATCGAATCATAGAAGGCAGTGTGTCGAAAGGCTTTCGCGGACAGCTGGAGCCGAAGCTCACTGACCGAGCCATCTTCAAGCGCCGCCACCACTCGTGAGTAGTCAGCCGGATCGGTCACGACCGTGACGCTTGCCCAATTCTTAGCCCCTGATCGAATCATGGCGGGGCCACCAATGTCAATCGACTCGATCGCATCTTCAATTGTATGCTCCCCTCGCACCGTCTGCTCGAATGCATAAAGGTTGACGCAAAGCAGGTCAATGCCATCGATTCCGGCTGCGGCCATTTCGGCTCGATGATCTTCTCGACGGCGATCGCCGAGTAAGCCACCATGAACCAGCGGATGAAGGGTCTTCACCCTTCCGTGCATCATTTCCGGAAAACCAGTCACCTCCGCCACGTCCTGTACGATCAAGCCCGCATCCCGTAAAGCTTTTGCGGTGCCTCCAGTGGAAATCAGGTCGAATCCTAGGTCAGACAATGATCGTGCGAAGTCGGCAATTCCCGCTTTATCCGTGACTGATAGGAGCGCCCTCACCTTGGAACGCCTCCCGCGCCTACGGGTGTGCCTTCCGTGCCCGAAGTGGTGCTAGGAGGTTCAGTGTCCGAGGGCGGTGGCAAAGGTTTGTACTTGATCAGAAGCGTCTTGCTCGCCGTGACGCCTTGAGCGTCGGTCGCGATCAGCTTCATTTGTATGTTCTTGCCCGTGCGGACCTCCAGCCCGTCCTGATTGACGGGATCGACCGTTCTTAGGTTGCCTTGTCCATCGTCGAGTTGAACGACGGCTGCATTTGTGACTCGCCAAGTGACGAGGGTCAGATCGTTGGGAGCCTCGATCGTTACGGGATTTGCCGAGAAGTCGAGAATCGTGGCTTGCGAAGCCTGATAAACGTTCACCGTCACCTTCTTCGAGGTCTGTCCACCCTGCTTGTTGAATGCAATGAGCTCGTACGTCAGATCACCCACTCGACTTGGGTGCACTTCTAGCTGGTCCATCGCCGGCACGATTTGATCGTTGGTGGGTGCGAGGACAGCATGGTCCACATCGCTGCTGAACTTAAAGTTAAGAACCACCGGATCGCCCAACTTGACTCGACGGCTGCTCGCCGAGAATGAGAGAATTTTCGGAGGATTGACCACCGGTGGCGCCTGAACGCTGATCGTAAGCGGCGGCGGAGAAAAGGTCTTTGTGTCGCCAACCGCGGTAGCAGTCACGGTGATCGTTCCCGCATCGGTTGCGACTAACTGCTTGGTCCCGGAGAGCGGCTGATCTTCCAGCACCTCATCGGATTCTTTTGCCGAGTCACTGTCTGGCTTCCGCTTGATTTCAAGCCGCACACTGTTCGCATTTGTGGCTGACCATCGGATCGTTGTCGTTTCGCCACTTACCACCGACGCCTGCTCGGATGATAGGCGAAGCGTCGGAGGTTTGGGACGGAATGCAAACCACAGGACGGCCAGCGCAAAGAGGAAAATGATCAACGCTAACGAAGCCAATGAAAGTGCTGGTCTCTGCTCAAGTTGTGCCTGGGTGTTCGCGGTCACATTGGGTGACTGAATGCTTCGAGCGCTGATCGTGAAACCGAACAGTTGACTCGACGCGATCAAACTCGGTTTGGACGCGGTGACCACGACTTCCACCGTCTTCTGTTGTCCAGGTCCGATGCTAATCTCGCTCTGACTGAACTCGAATGTGCATTCCTCCTCCGGATCTGCACCGGAGAGTTGAAGCGTGTGCTCCGTATTGCCGAGATTCATGATCGTAACGGCGAAGACGTTGTTATGTCGTGCCGGCGAGACGAAGCCCTTCTTCGGCGAGATCTCCATGCTGAGGTGGTGATAGGCTTTGATTTGAAAAACGCCCTGCACCGTGCGCGCCTCACCGGATTGCAAGCTCCGCACACGCACCACAAAAGGATAATTGCTCGCGATGCTCTCGCTCGCGCGCGGAGCTTTGACAAAGACCTTTTGATCCTTAGTCTCACCCGCTCCCACTGTGAAGACTGGTTCAGGGGTGGCGACCCATTCTGGATCGATACCTTCCACCTGAATCTCAAATTTATCCGGCGCGTCAGCCTTGTTGACGATCTCGATCGTGACCGGAACATTGGACCCAGCTTCGGCAGCAATTTGGTCTTGGGAGAGCCGGATGGTGAAGCTCATTCTGATGCTGAGTTTAGCATGAGCCTTCACGGCAGAACCGGCTGGACCCACCATCGTCATCTTGGGCGGACATGCTTCGACGTCCCGGCTGATGGCTCACTTCAACGGAGTTGGTCTGCTCAGGCGTGACTATTTGCTCATCCTTCGGAGAGTCGAATCGCCGACGACTTTTCTGGCGCATAATGTCTCGATGATCAAGGTTTCACTTTATTGCGGCATCGCCATTGCAGCTGCATTTTGCGCCGGCTGCAAGTCCGGAACCGACGTGACGGGGACGTGGAAAGGGGCACTTACCGTGGATGCGGCCAATGCCAACGATCCGAGCGTGAAGCTCGCCCAATCGATGATGAAAGACGTCACTCTCGATTTGAAGAAGGACAAGACCTACTCACTAACGATGGGCTTTCCGATGGAGGGCACTTGGGATCAAAACGGAAACACCGTCAACCTAAAGGCGACCAAAGTGATGGGCATGGACGTCGCGAAAATCAAAGAAGCGGCCATGAACAATCCAGCCCAAAAGGCTAACGCCGAGCAAATGGACAAGCCGATGGTGCTCACCGTCAGCGCTGATGGGAAGACAATGACCGCGCAAGACACAACCGGTCAGGCGAAAGGCTCGCTAACCTTTTCCAGGAGCTAGCGACCACTTCCGCGCGAATTAGACAAACGGGAGTGGAGTTCCACTCCTGTTTTTTAGAGCTTCAGGTCGACAATTCCCGAGACTCCGACACCTTCGACTCGTCGGATGTCCTTCAATATCTCTTTCGATTCGATCGGAATCATCGCTCGAATCTTGACTTCTTTGCCTAAGATGTCCTGATCGATTTGTGCCACCGCCTGCACCTTCTCGACCTGGTAACGCGGACCCATCACCTGTGCGGCTCCAACTGCTTGTCGGCTGGCGATGCCTCCGCTGATAATTGGAACCACCTTCGTCGTCATCGTCGAAGAGTCCTTATGGTTCTGAAGTTTGTTCAGCGCAGAGTTGATCTGAGGTCCGAACTGCTTGACCGCTGCGCCAACTCCGACCACTTTGATGAGCTGCTTGAATTGCGCGCCCGCGAGGCCGATGGAGAGGACGGCGACGCTGCCGATGAGGAGAGCTTTCGTATTGATCTTACGCATGATGTTCAGACGAGTCACTGCGTCGGGTCGTTTCTCTACCTGAGCTAGACAACTCGTCGGACCATCGCTTTCGACCAGCTCCAAACGGAACCATTGCCGATCTTGCCAGCACGCAACTCCACAGTCGAGCCGTTTCCAATGTAAACGGCGCATCGATTTGGGCCAATTAGGAGATCACCGTACTGCAGATCCCCACGCACTGGCTTGCCCGCCTCCTGCAACTCTTGGGAGGACGTCGGCAATGTGATTCCAACGCTGCTGAAGACGCCAGCGACCATTTTGGCACCGTCATCGCCAGCCTTTGCTGTGTCGGCGAAACGCCAGCCGAACAAAGCGGCGGTGAGCTTCTGTTTTATCGAATCAGGCAGAAGATTGTTCTCTTGGTCTAATTTGACCAAGATCATGCCGCCCGTTTCAGAAGGTTCGTCGGGAGCGACGCGGCGGATTCCAGAATTTCGTCCGACCCACAGTCCGGTCGAACCGACGGCAAAGCACGACGGCGTCTCCACGTCCTCCCATGGAAAGAAGGCGGCTACCTCCCCTGTGGCACGCGATTGACTCACGAGTGCTTGGCCGTTCCAAGACCACGCATAGCGCTCGGTTGCGCCAAACCAAAGAGCATCGCCAACGGAAGCCGGCGATCCGACGCGAGTCGTCTCCCACTGTGACTTCATCACTGGCGCACTAAGCAAGGCGTCGCTTTCCCGAGCCACGATCCCATCCTCGGCAACGGCGATACGATCGCTTAGAATGAAGAACTTGGAGCTTGCGGCGATCTTCCCACTTTCATCGGCAACAATTTCGCCGTCAGGAAATGCGTCCAGCGCTGTTGTTGCGACACCACCCTGCGAGATCCATTGAGAACCCCCGACTTGATAGGCGGAAAGCAAGCTCACCAAAGGAGCTGTCTGATTCTGTGGATCGAGGCGGACTGACGTCGGTCTAGCAAAGACCGCCAGCTCTGTGCGGTCTGCCAGCTCGCGAACGAACAAGGACGCGTCCGTTAAGCCTGTTGCCGAAGCCGGGAAAAACGTTTTCGGATCGATCGAGTGACCTGAAACATTGAAGTAATCGGCTCCGAAGTCATAGCAAAGGGCAACCCGCCCGTGCAACCAAGAGAGCCTTCGCACGGGTGTCTTCGCACGCACGGAGCGAGAAATCGATGAGTCACCCGCTGTCTTGATGAATAGCTGAAGATCGCCCGGTTTCGCCGGAGCGGTCCTTTCCCGGATGCTTCCACTACCGCCGCATAGCCATGCAAGGCCGTAGGGAGAAGCGGTAATGAAGCGTACCGGTTCTCCAGCGACGCCATAGCGAGCCTCCTCCTGCTGCGTTTTCTCATCGAGACGATAGACGATTCCACTACTTGAGCCAACGTAGAGATCGCCTCCGTAAGAGCATAGCGCTGTCACGGGCCCAAGGAGAACCGAGGACGCGAAAAGGGATACGAACATACCTTGCAATACGCCACAACCGCGAATTATGAATCTGCGTTGTCGAGCTGGGATCGTGGATGAGCTTCCTCAACCGCGCGTTTGAGTCGCTCGATGCTGATGTGGGTGTAAACCTGGGTCGTCGCTAAGCTTTCGTGGCCCAGCAGCTGCTGCACGCTTTTCAGATCGGCACCGTTGTCGAGTAAATGCGTCGCGAAGGAGTGTCGCAGGGTGTGCGGCGAGACCGTAGGGGACAGTCCAGCCTGCTGTGCCCAGCGCTTCACGATGTTCTGGACGGTCCGTGTCGTGAGCCGTCGCCCCTTCAGATTGGTAAAGAGGGGATCGCCCTCAGTGGGAGTGGCCCGCTCGGCAGAGATGTAGTCATGGAGAGCAGCTCGGCAAGTCGATCCGAACAGGGTCATGCGTTGCTTGCTGCCTTTTCCAAAAATTGAGATGTTCCCTTCTTGAAAGTCGATATCGGAGAGGTTCGCTCCCACAACTTCGCTCGCCCGCAATCCCGCCGCGTACATGAGCTCGAGGATCGCGCGGTCTCGGAAGGGCGATTTGCCCGCCTCAGGCTGGTCCAGCAACTCGGACGACTGTTCGTGCGACAGCGCCTTGGGCAGAACTCGACGGCGAATGGGAGCTTCGAGCGCTTCGGTTGGGTCGGCTTCAAGATAGCCTGCCTGTCTAAGATATTTGACGAAACTTCTCAGAGCCGACAGCTTTCGTGCACGGGTTACCGCGCTCGAACCATATTTGCGCAGATAGAGCCGTAACCTTGAGGTGCTGAGATCGAATTCCCCGCCAAGGAATTCACTCAGTTGGCCCAAGTCCGATCCGTACGAGCGAAGTGTGTGGGATGACCGGCGAGAACCCAGGTGATCCAGAAATTCTTGGATTCGCAGATCGAGCATCAAATATCCAGACGATCCTAAGGCTCATACTATAGCCTATGAAGCGCTTTATCCTTCCCATCGCGCTGGTGGTTCTCTGTGGATGTGCGCACGAGCCGAAGATGGCCAAAGTGGCGGGTCTTTGGCCGGGGGAGTTCACTCCCGACGTCTCTGACCGTAACGCGACTAAGGAGAAGCATTTTCGAGGATATTTGCAGCTTTACCTAACGGACGACAAGTTCAAGATGGAGATGAATTCGCCCCAGCAGGGCTTCACCGTTCAGGGGAAGTGGAAAGTCTCTGATGGTCAGGTCGAAATCCACGGAGACACGTTCGCCTTCGACAATCCAACCGAAGAGGACCAGAAGACATTCGGGATGAAGTTAATCTCACCGGAAGAAATCCGTGCGACCTTCAATCGTGGCCTCGTGTTCAAAGCGTCCCCAGACCGCAAAGTGTTGGCTGGTCTAAAGACTAGTTTTGGATCGATTCTCGGTACTTTTCGTTTCGAACGGCCACTCCCTCAATAGGAAATTCCGAAAGCGCTCGCTATAATTGATCGCGAGCACTCTCATGAGAATTGCCTTCGTCTCCAATTTAGCTCGCATCTTGATCTGCGCACTCTTGCTGATTGCGATGGCTGGCTGCAAGAAAAAGGTCGCGATCAATCCCATCGGCAAGTGGAGCGGCCATATGAACTCGCCATTGCTTGTGAATTCAGATTCGCAAGCCATGACTCTCGACCTCATGCCTAATAAGCGGTTCCTATTCCGGGAAATGGGCTTGGAAGGAACTTGGAGCTTGTCTGGAACCGATCTCGATCTGCACATTGACAGGTCGGGGGATCAGCCAACCGTCCCGGTCGTTGGCAAGGATCCGATGGCTATGTCCGGCATGAGTTTCATGGACGCGCTGTTTCAGTTTACGATCAGTGAGGACGGCAAGAAGCTCGAACCGCGTGGACCGGCCTTCTTCTATTTCGACAAGATCTAGGCAGTTGCCGCGGTATAATATGGGTCCCAACCGAGTGGGGAATTAGCTCAGCTGGGAGAGCGCTTCCATGGCATGGAAGAGGTCAGGGGTTCGAGCCCCCTATTCTCCACCACGATTTTGTTTTCCTGACTTGATCCAAATTCGTGTGATTCACATCAAGGTGATCGTCAAATTCAAGCGTCCCCTCTGTGAGTTATCACCGTGTTTGTTGAACCTGGCAATCCCGTGATGAGGCGAAAACCCCTCCTATTCGCCTCATAAATTGATGTGAATATCTGTTATAATCGCCTCAGTGCAACATTACATCCACGAACGAGACCAGTGGCCGACGTACTCTTATGACCCAGTGGCCCTGCTCTCAGACCTCGAAAAAGTCAACTTGAAGCGTGGACGGCTATTCGGCATTC
>JAEVZK010000130.1 GCA_023392285.1 Armatimonadota bacterium
GGTTGAAGTTGCCTCCCGAAACCGATGGGTAAAGGGTGAGCACTGCCAACAGAAATCCCAAGAACGACAGGATCACCAGGCCAACGCCCATAACCGTCCAAAGCTTGCCCATGTCTCGAATGAAGGGCATCGCCTCTACGTTTTCTTCTTGATATCCCTCCCGAACGGGTTCGGGCGCTTTTTGGGGCCGGACGCGCGCCTTCACGTCTTCGACCGCTTTGTCGCCAAGTTCCCGTACGAGCTTGTCCTTTAGCTCTATGGAGGCTGCATGGGCGGGCATGGCATCGAGACCTTTCAGGACCACCTCATACGCTTTCCGAGGCCGCCCCTCGGCGTACATGAGAACGGCGAGATTGTAAAAGGCTTTCGCGCTGGTCGGATCCAGCTTCGTCGCTTTAATAAAGGCGTTCTCAGCATCAACTGGACGCTTGACCTGTGCGAGGCTCACTCCTAGGAGAATATAAGCCTCCGGATCTTTGCCGTTGTAAAGAATCGATTGGCGAAGATTTTCCAGCGCCAGCTGGGGATTCCCGGCCTGGATCATCGTTGCCGCGTCTTCAATGAGCTTGCGCGCCTGTTCTTTAGCTGATGGCATGGGACCGGTTGATTATGCCTCATCAGGCTGAACATCCTCGCTCAGCGCACGCAGGTATTCGGCAACGCTCCATGCCTGCCACGGACAGCCGCCCGCTCGTTGCGGAGCATCGCCATCATAAACCTCGGAGATCCCTCCCATCCCTTTTTCTTCCAACATTTTCTTGCCGTGCTGGAGAAGCTGCAAGCCCTTCTCTCGATCCCCGGTGAGCTTGACGATCGCTGTCACGAACGGTCCCATCAGCCACGGCCAGACCGTGCCTCGATGGTAGGCCGCGTCCAAGTCGTAGAGCTTGCCTTCAAAGCGGCCGCAGTATCCCGGCTCATCTGGAGCCAGCGTGCGCAATCCACATGGGGTGAGGAGCTTTTCCTCAACCTTGAGGAGTGCGCGCCGCGCCAAGTCTCCTTTGGCCGGCGCGAATGGGAGTGACATTGCGATCACCTGATTGGGTCGAAGCGACAGGTCGAGAGGGTCGACCGTATCGGCGTAATGCTCTCGCGACTCGTGCCAGAATCTTCTTTCAAAGGCTTCTTCGGCTTTGGCAGCGACCCTGGCGTATGCCTCGCCACCCTCCGAAAGCTTTTCGGCCACCCATTCCATGATGCGAAGGGCGTTGATCCAGAGGCCATTCACTTCGACTGGTTTTCCGTGCCTCGGAGTAACCACCCAGTCGTCGATCTTGGCATCCATCCATGTCAACTGCAGACCGGGAGCTCCCTGGCTCAACAGGCAATCCTCCGGGTCCACGTGAATGCCATATCGAGTTCCCGCCATATGAGCGACAAAGATGGTCTCCAGCGAGGTGAGCATGAGCCGAGCAAATGCCTGCTCCCACTCCAGTTGCAGCGTCTTGTAAACCGCGTTCACGAACCAAAGAGTCGCATCGACGGTGTTGTAGTCAGCGCCGCCCGCTTCCCCGAAACGATTGGGGATTAACCCGTCCTGAATACAAGACGCATAGTCTACAAGGAGCTTTCGCGCCTCCGTAACCCTGCCTGTGTGGAGGAGAATGCCAGGCAAGGAGATCATGGTGTCCCTTCCCCAATCGGCGAACCAAGGATATCCGGCAATGATGGAAGTGCGCGAGTTCGTTTCGACGATGAACTTCTCTCCGGCCTCGATCAAGCTCTCTCGGAGGGACGTCGCATCTCGCTTCGGCAGGAGCGGACGGGGGCGCAGGACTTCGCTGGTTGAGGCGATTAACTTGACCGCTTCACCCGGTCGAAGCGCGTAGTGCAGTTCGCACGGGCAGAATAGGTCGTCTCTAGCCTCAAGGCCGCGCTTCTGCTCCTCCTCGTGCTCAAATCGGTAGTACCAACCCTGAACCGGAATTCGATTTGCCCCTTCGTGAGTAAGGATCAAGGGAATCGACTCATGTTCGATGATCGTTCTCTCGGGCTGCAGAAGGAGGTGCTGCGGATATCCGCTGTTCTCGTGAAAGTTGGAGTGGTAGAACTTATGGCTGACGAGAGGCTTCACCACAAGCCAAATTTTCGAATCTCCCAAATTCTTGAGCTCTACGGTGGCTGCGTTGGCCCCAGAGGAGAGACGGAGGGATTTCTCAAGGACAATGTCGCCAGCCTTATAGACCCACGTGGCAGCATCATCCACCGTGAACGATTGGAGATACTGATACCCCTGAGGAAAAATCGTGCCCGGATACTGATTGGCGCTGAAGCCGACGGCTGAGGTGGCTTCGGAGCTTGCTTCCAGTTCTAGGCTGGCGAGAAGGACGTGCCGCCCCGCTGGCGGATTGGTGGCCGCGACAAGAATTCCATGATAGCGGCGGGTGTTGATGCCAGACGGCGTCCCCATCGCGAATCCTCCCAAACCGTTCGTAAGGAGAAACTCCTCCCTCTTCGAAATGGACAGATCCTTACATTCAGCCGAACTCAGGGAATACCGCATTCTTGCGGTAAGTAGTTTAACCCAGCATCATTCCCAGCAACTGGGTACCTGAAATCGCCCGACATTTATTAACGATATGATGTCGATTGGAGAAGCCAGATCTTTCATCGGCACTCACGTTCACTTGCGATGGTTAGATCGCAAGGGCGATGAAATGAGTGGCGAAACATTTATTCATAAGGCGGACTTCGTCCCCCTATATGGACCATGTCTTATAACGGACTTGGGTGACATACGCCTCGATCGCGTGGTAGGTTGTTCGAGCTTGGAGCAGGCGAAAGCCGCTTAAAGCTTCGGCGCGGGCCCACTGATCAGCTTTCTTTGGAGAGCTTGTCTTTGGGCCAACCTATCGAAAGCATGACCGATCGGAAGCTTTAATCCGATAAAGAATTTCCGCGGGCTCTTTCTGTAGACGATGAACGGCTCCAGGCATCCGAGCACCTGCGAGAAATAGATCTCCTGATCGAACAATGACTTACCACCCGGATCGAACTTGAACATCACGCGGAGCTGGGTTTGCTCGAGGTCGAGATCTGCCCTTAGGTTCAGTTCGCGATCCCGGTAAAGGCGATCGAACGGATATAGTTCGGTACCTTGCTGCCAGCCTCTCACGTACGCGGCGCCCGCTCTAAACGCTTTGATCGGTTGCCACACCAACCCAACTTGAGCTCGCTGCCAGCTGAAGTTTTGATCTCCGAAGTAGTTCGCAGTGTCCAGACGGCTCGTGAGGGTCAAATCAGGAGCGAGCTTCAACAGGGGCGCGCCAAGATTTGTCTCCGCAACAAACCGCTGATAAGTTTGTTGATCGCCAAGTCGAACCTCCTGGCCTCGCAAAATTCCAAGGAATCCAAACTCACCAATTTGTCCCGACCACTGGCCAAAGGCCTCGATCGGCTTGTTGATCTTCTCGTCGGCATTCGTGGTGTCCCTTGCCCCGGTGCCGTATTGAAACCCGATACCTAAATTGGAGCGTTCACGGCGGAGATAGGAAGCTTCACTGGTCGGATCGTGAACTTGGATGCTGTCGAAGTAGCCGAAGCCGGATCGCTCATTCAACTCCGAGCGCGGAAGGTCGGTTGGCGCGTCTTTGGCGAAGCTGTGCACGAGATAGGCAGAGTAGTTCGGCTTCGCCCTTTGGTAAATGTTGAGATCGGTATTGATGGCTGAGCTAGCTGAAATATCGAGCTCGTTTTTCCAAGCCACTCCAAATCCTTGGCCGGGCCGGTATTGGGGAATCGGCAGGTTTAAGCTCTCGCCGTCATTCTCGCCTCCGAAGTTTTGAGTCGGAAGCGTCGCGATCTTCTTTCCCAAGATGTAAATCTGTGGCTTTTCCGCCGTCCCTCCTATCCCGGGTCGATAAGTCAGCTTCCTCGTGCGAAAATAGTAAAGGGGCGTTTTCATCGTGCAGGCGGTGCCGCCTACATCGGTCAAAGTCCAAAGGTTTGGGCCGATGTCGATCGTCTTCGCGGTGACGGTCATTGTGGAGAATCGGACCAAAACGTCTGAGGCGGTGCCGGTCTGATCTTTCCAGCTGAACCGAATGTTTTCTGCGCTCACCGTTCCCTCCGGATCAGTGAGCTCGACCTTCCCAAAGGCTTCCACATAGCCGTCCCCAGGAGCATCATGGATCACGAGCCGTTCGGCGGTCACTCGATCCGGACCGTAAGTGGCGACGACATGGCCCTTTGCTTCAGTGTATTGCCCTTCCAGGTCTCGCCGAATCTCCTCCGCCTCGATCCTCAGGCCGCCATCGTAGAGCTGAATCATTTTGGGCGGCACCTGCTGGACGGGGAGGTAGATGATCGGCAGCATAGAACTTTGGACGATTAGCGCGCCATTCTACCAGCATGAATTTGAGCTTTCCGCCAAAAGAACTAGCATCGCGGGAAAACACGTCATGTACAATGTGATGGCAGGCGTAGGATACACAATGATTGATGCCACAGTAGGATCCAATGTTGCGATCGATCCGGCCGTTCAGGAACGGCAATGGGTTGCTCGATGTCGGGAAGGCGATGAAGGAGCGCTCACGTGCCTCATCTCGCGCCACCGAAATCGGCTGGTGCGCACGGCGACGAACCTTCTTCGGGACCGACACGAAGCTGAAGACGTGGCCCAGGAATCTTTCTTGAAGGGGTTTCGCGAAATTGGCAAATTGCGCGACGATCGGGCATTTTCTGGCTATCTCTATCGTATTTGTGTTCGCCTATGCATGGATCGCCTTCGGTTGAAGAGACCGGAGATTGCGGAGTTTGACAAGGCACAGCCTCATTCCGGCGGATTCGTCGAGAACAAGATTGTTGTGGAGAAACTTTTGGCCCAGTTGCCTGCTGAACTTCGCACGACTCTCGTCCTACGAGAGATGGAACAGCTCAGCTATGACGAAGTAGCCGAAGTGATGCACGTGCCGATCGGTACCGTGCGTTCTCGACTGCATACAGCGAGGGAGAGATTTCGCAGGCTGTGGCTGGAGGCGATGAGTGAATGAAATCTTTACAGTGCAATAAATTTAGAAAGCTTGCCGGAGAGCAGGCGGGACACCCTGTTACAAAATCGGAATCGGCCTTTCTTGAGGCGCATCGAACCGAGTGCGCTGACTGCCGCGAGTATGAACAGTTCAATGCCATGGCGATGAACTTGCTCCGCGAGTCGGCCATGGAGCCTGAGTTCAATCCGAATTTTGAAGATCGAATTCTGAGGAAGTTGCGAGTTCAGACCTCTCGCGCCAGTATCGGCTACTGGTCGCCAGCGGTCGTGGGCGCTTTCGTCGCCGGGCTTGCTATCGTGGCAGCTTTGCAGCTCATCACTCGCTCGGCTGATTTGCCAAGAATCCAAATGCCCGGAGGCGAAGCGCGTAACATGCCAGAAAATGGACGTACTCTTCCCTTCGATCGAACCATATTCAAAGTCGTCGACAGATGACGATTGCGGCGAGAGCCGCGTGGGGTGCGGCACTGGGGGCGATTTTAACCCTTCTGCTCCACCCCGTCTCCCGAGCATATTTACTGGCTGATTTCATCTCCTATCAGCCTCGTACCTTCGATCAGTGGTCGCAGAACTTGGTGGGCGAGAAGGCTCGCCTCGCATTTTTCCTCACGGGATACTGTGACCAAATCGTCACGTCGAGCGCCAAGAAAGAAGGATTCGATCGTGCTTTAGCCGCCGTCGAAAAGGGGGCTAATCTGGATCCAGACAACGCCTACTGGCAACAAGTTTGGGCCGTGCTGCTTGCTAAAGATAATAAGCCAGAGCAGGCGGTCGAGCATTGGATCGCGGCGTCGGGCAAGCTGACCTGGAATGATTATCAGAGCTCAATCCTGTTTGCTCAACGCTTCGATCTTGCCGGCCAGTATGGCGCAGAGCAGAACTGGCAGCTTCTGTATCTCTACTTCCTGCGCTCACAATCGACCGCAACGCTGATCAGCAATTACGGGCGAGCGTTGGTCCTTAACCGAAGCTTCGACAAACACGATGATCTGATGCTGCGAGGGATGACGGTTCAAAATGGTGATCTCCTCCGAACCGGATCGCGCTCTGTGGTGGTAGGCAATCACGGAGCCCAGTTGGAAGAGGTGGCTTCCCATCCCTCAGGATTGTCGGCCACTCTCAGCAACCACAAAATGCTGCTAGCGCGCTTTGATCTGTTCAATCGGTTACGCGGTATTGGTCAAGTTACGCTCGCGTCGGCAACGAACCAAGCCTACCGGGAGCTCGACGCTTGGGATGCTCTTGCGAGTCCGACCCGCTCGGAGGAAGTCATTTCCGATGTCTCCATCGAAAGCCTTCTTGCGATTGGCATTCCTGGCGTGTCCCTCGTGATCGGTTTATTCGGGTTATTGCTGACTGGCATTGCCTTTGCCACGAAGTCATTGAATCGAATTCATCCTGCGTTTCCGCCCCTCTTGGGGATCGTCTTCGCAGCTTCATCCTACGCGATCAGCTTCCTTCCCCTCGTGTCGCTTGCCATCTTCGGCTGCTGTATGTTTCTGCTCTTTAGGCCCAAATATGAACGTCCCGCTGGAGCATCCGATCTCGGCCCCCTTTTCAGCTTTCTCCTTTGGGTAATTTCCATCATCATCAGCCTACTAACCGCGCTCTTTCTGATCACCTCTTCGTTCGCGGGAGTCCAGATTCTCTCGCATCTCGGAGTTCCGCCTGAATACCTTGGGGGTTCTGGTGCCATATTGGCGCTGACGATGCTGTTTACAGCAATCCTGCTCTTCATCGCGCCCATTTACGGTTTGACCTTACGGATCCCAACGATTAACGTCCTCAAAACCCTGCTCGCCCGCTCTGGACGAATCTTTTGTCTGCTCGGCGCCCTTGGGATCATCATTTCGACTCCGGTGGGAATCTATGTCGATCGCTCTAACCAAGAAACGGTGCAGCAGATGTTGCTCAACGAGCCGCTTCATCTCTACAGGAATGCACGATGATCGAGGAACGTCTGCAGTCCCGAGTTCAATTTTGGAATAGTCGCCGTAATGCTCTGATCGAAGGGCTTCGCGAACGTCCCCGGGGCCTCTCATGGTGTTACGATTACACAAAGCTGATCGACGAGATTTTCCGCGAGTTGGTAGGGGGAGTCGAAGGCCTGGCGGATAGCGTAGCGGTGATCGCAGTTGGCGGATATGGGCGTCAGGAACTCTCTCCCCACTCCGACTTGGATCTCACCCTGGTTCCAATCGGAGACGGCTCACCAAACCTCGATGCATCGATTCGTCGTTTTATCCGCGAGCTCCACTGGGTGTTCAATACCGGGTTGAGGCTCGACGTGGCTTACGCGTACCGACTCCCGGCCGACGCCCCAGGTTTAGATGCAAAGACGCGGACTGGGCTGCTCGACGCGCGCCTGATCGTGGGCTCTGCAGCCATTTTTCGTCAGTTGATGCCCGCCCTCGAAGAATCTTTCTCGGCAGGCGAATTCATCTTGGACAAGATTAACGAGCGGCAAGAGCAGCTGCGCAAAACGAACGATACTCCGTTAGCAGTCGAGCCCCACCTGAAGGAAGGAGCGGGGGGCATTCGATGTTTCAACTGTGCAAATTGGCTCCGGCTTGCGATCAATGAGCGTGAACGACGCCCCTCACGCAGTTATGACGCGGTGATCGAGATGCGCAATCTGCTTCACCTCGTAAGTGGAAAGCTGAATGATCGCTTGACAAGGGGGCGTCAGGAGGAGATTGCCGCCCTCAAAAGCGATGATCCGCTCCAGATGATGAGCCGTCACTGCGCCTATGCTTCAGAAGTTCATGGCGAGTACTTGGAGAGCCTCGACAAGTTACACGAGGCTCGCTTCCAACTCGCTCGCGGCTGAATCGCGATGCGAGGCGAAGCGCGCATCATCAATGGAGCCGATGCAGGCGATGCCGCCGTCGCCATTTCCGTCGCCACCAGCCTTGGAATCCGGATCCCTGAAGTGGCTGCGGGCGTTTCCGGCGTCACTGGCCCGGCAGCGGCCTATGCCCTCTCGCAAGGAGAAGCGTCGATAAGAAATATCGATCAATGCGGACTCTTGGAATCGCTGCTCCCTGAGCTTACCGAGTGCCGCAACTTGATCCCCGACGATTCAGTACACGCCTACACCGTATTCGAGCACTCCCTCCGGCTAGTTCGAGTGATCGAAAACTTCAAACCGGGTTCGTGGCTTTTCAACGTTCGAGAGAGTTCTCTCGATCTGGAGCATCTCATCCTTGCTGCTCTGTTGCACGACATCGGTAAACAGATCGATGATGAACGCCACTCAGAAATCGGCGCAGACATGGCCACCGAGATTTTGACCCGCTGGCGAGTTAGCGACAATATGATTCGACAAGTGTCTTGGATGATCCGAAATCACCTGGCAATTTCTCATGTGCTCCGCTTTCGCGATCTGGCCGACCCGGCCACGATCCATGAATTTGCCGAGCTTGTTCAAAACCGTGAGCGACTCGGTTTGCTGACGATTCTAGCTTACGCGGATATCAGCAGCGTCGCTCCCGGTGTGATGACGCCTGCCCTTGAAGGTGCATTCGAAGAGCTGTACTTCAGAACTCTCGATCTACTTGAGACGGCCGCGTTAATGCCCCAAGAGAAGCAGCGACGGCGTCTCACCGAGGAACTTCAGAAGGAGCCAGTTACGGATGAGGTCGTTGAAGATTTCGTGTCGGGCCTGCCCGTCCACTACCTCAACAGCACGCCAATCGAACGTACACGCGATCACATCCACATGGTGGAGCGAGCTCGAAACGGAGAGATCGTGATTGAGACGCGCAGCCAACCCGATCAGGGAGCCACCGAGTTCACAGTTTGCTGCCATGATGCACCGGGACTGCTCAGCCGGATACTTGGCTGCTTCTACGCGCTAGATCTTCGGGTACAGCAAATTCGAATTTGCACAACCGCCACCGAAAGGATCGCGCTCGACACATTTCTCGTGAACTTCTCCAATCGCGCCCTAGCAAAGGCGACTGCCGATCTCGCCATGTCTCAACTTCGTGGGGTACTCGACGGCTCGCAAGCCGTGGAAGACCTTCTCACAAAGAACGGCAAAGATCCAACCCGCGAGCAACGCGTACTGAATTATCGCTTCATAGAAGGCAATCCGGGCATTCTCGAGATTCGCGCTCCACGCGGACGAGGTCTTCCCTACCGTCTTTGCCGGTGGATCGCGACTCAAGGTTGGAATATCACGAGCGCCCGGATGGGACAATGGGCCGAGAACGCGTCCGCCGCCGTCTATCTCACCCGGGGAGATGGTGGCGAACTCACCGCTCAAGAGGTCGATGCTGCATTCGAGCAGCGGCAGACCCTTTAAGATTCGACGTGGATGGTCTTTTCATGGGTGTAAATCGCCGCTCCCTTCGGCGCTCCATGCTGCCTTCTCACATATTTCTTGAGCGTGAAGTCGACCGCCACAAACCCGGAATGCTTCGTAGGCGAATGAAGAACGGCCACCTTGGCTGCGTAGTCGAGAGTTTCTCGGGAGACTTTCTCCGGCTGATTGCGGGTCTGCACCACCACATGGGCAGAAACGTTGCCTCGCACATGAAGCCAGTAATCGTTCGGTTTTGCGACTCGCAAGGTGAGATAGTCGTTCGCCTCGGCATTCTCGCCGTAGAGAATGGACCAGCCACCGGGGCCGAGCAACTCGCGGATGCGATGTCCACCGTAGGGGCGATCCTCCTTTTTCTGATTCGCTCCAGACTGGACGTGCAGCCACCGTCTGGACTTCGCCTGAAGTTCGAGTTCTCGCAGTTCCTTTAGACGTTCCGCCTGACGCACCTGCTGGGCGAATGTGATGATCTCTTGGCGGCTCGCTTCAAGGCGAAGGAGTTGGTCGCCGACTTCGCTCATGGCGCGCTTCGCACGCTTTGCCTTCTCGAAATAACGATTCGCATTCTCAACGTAGGTGAGCTCGCAATCGACATTCACCCCGATCGGATTTCCGCTGAAGTCCAGCAAAGCTAGGGGAGATGATGCAGGACTGCCCCCGCCTTGAACCAGCAGAAGATCGCCAACTTGCTGCCAGTATGGTGCCTTGCCTCCAGCCGCCTCCGCCTGCTTCAAATCGGCAATTGCGGTGTCGCGAGCTAGGATCACCCGATCCAGCTGGGCCAAGAGCTGACGCCGAAGGGATTCAGCCTCCGCTTCGGGTATCGCAAGGTTGTAATACTGCTCAAGAGCGATGCAGATTGACGCTCGTGGGAATTCGGCCATGCCTAAACTTCGCACGGAGATCGGATATGCGCCGACACCCGGACACAGAACGGGCTCAAATTTCCCGGAAATCGCTCCCTTTTTCAGCCGCTGCCAATTGTCCGCATCCGCACGAAGCAATTTCTGCAAGAAGGGCGAGGCTCCGTTGAACTGAGAAAGGTCGTCGCTTGGCTGCGCGAGAAAGAGAGGCGGCTTCGCGATGAAAGGCGGGGGCTGATAGCTCGAGTTAGGTTGAATGGGTCGGCTGCTCTTCGACTTCCCAATCCACTTTGCCGC
>JAEVZK010000161.1 GCA_023392285.1 Armatimonadota bacterium
ACGGATTTGCCGAGGTTGTGGACTTCCCATGTTTCGATCTCCGCTTCATTCAGATCGCATCCGGTCGCTTCCATGAGGATGGAGATGACCTCAAAAACAGTGTTGTAATCATTGTCGTAAACGGTAACGATATAGCCCCCGTTGCCTGATCCAGGACCGAGTTCTTCCAGGTCAGGATTTTCAACGACTGCGGGAAGAGACATGCCCGTCCCATGGTTCTGTCTCTCAAATCTTCGAAGCTGGGAAAGCGCGGCTCCTAGAATTCTTTGGCGGTCACGCATTATGGGTGCCCATTCATCCGGGCGTCTGCTGTCGGATGGACTAGGCTTCGCTCCATTCGGGCTCAACCTCTGTCTTCACTCCAATCGAGCTGATCAGCTCAGCGACTTGGTTACATTCCGTTTTGGAGGAGAAATGAACAGGCGCCTTTCCGAAGTGATGCGCTTCCCACGTTTCGATCTCGGCCTCCTGACGATTACAGCCGGTGGCGTGCATGAGAATGAAAATCACTTCATCCACACTGTTGGTGTCGTTGTTGAAAATCGTGACCATCCAACGACCGTTCCGCGTGCCTGGCCCATCGATTTTCGGTTCTAAGATCGTGTGGCTCATAAGATCATTGTACGCCCTAGGTCAGCTGGGAAGAGCCAGCATGCTCGCCTGAATTCCGCATGCGAGATCGCCACCAGCTCGTCAGCGGGATGATCACGAGCGAAAAGAGGCTGGCGATTGGAAAGAAAGGGAGCAGGCGGAACAGGATAGGTTCCGAGCCGATCCGAACATCCGCACCGATGGCTGCCATCTTGCCCAATGGTGTGGACGCGATCGTACGGCCGCGTTGGTCGATAATCACGGTGTATCCCAGAGAGGCCGCCCTTACGACCGGCAAACCCGTTTCGACAGCACGCCAGGTGCTTGCATCCCGCAGCTGTTCGGGTGCGTTGGTTCCCATGTACCAATCGTCGATCGCCATGACGGCCAGGATGTTTGATCCGTTGAGAGCCTGCTTGTAAGCAACATCTGAGAAGAGACCTTCAAAGCAGAGCATCGCCCCAACGCGGAAGCCTCCAACGTCGAGCGATTTCACTTCGTCGCCGGGAGTTAGGTCGCCTCCTGGCAATTTGAAATTATCGAGTCCCGGGATCCAGTTCCGACCCGGCACGTACTCGCCAAATATTACGAGCCTCGTTTTATCGGCATAGCTCCATTTGCCATCAAATCCGAATGCCGATTGATAGGTGGGTGAGTTGCCGCGCTGGCCCCCGAACACGATCGGCAGTCGAGGTGTAACGGCAAAGTCGATCAAAGGTGGTCCACTGCCTGACGAGGTAGCGATTCCCTCAGGCAGGACGAGCAAATCCGCGCCCAGCGCTTTGACCTCGATGGCTTCGACATTTCGGGCGATCCTGGATTTCACGTCAGATTGGTCTCCAAACGCAAGGTCAATCCCGGTTTGCCCGGCGACGACTCGATGGGGAGAACCTTCTATAGGGCGTCCATACCAAGCGAGGGTGCCGGCAAGGATGGCTAGCGAACTCAGGGCAAGCCACCTCATCTGCCGATAGGAATGGCCCAGCAGAAATTGCGCGAAGAGGACGTTTATGGCACAGACCCAAGCTGATACAAAGCTGATCGTTCCGAAGTGTGCGCCCTGGATGAGAGCTGGGCTAGACGCCAGTGGAGCAGCAAGCTGCCCGAATGGAAAAGCCAGTAGGATGATGAAGGAGCGGAGAACTTCTACGCCTGCCCAAGCGAGCGGGATTGCCCAAAGGATACGGCTGCGGAAGCAGTGGAAGATCAGCCATCCCGTGAGGAGGAAGTACACGCTCGCAATTGCGACTCCCAGCACATATGGGATCGCCGCCACAAAGAAGCTCCCCGTCCATCGATCAGCGAGCGCAAAGATGAAGTACAGCTGGCCCGACCAAAAAACTAGTCCAAAACAGTAACCGGAGCGCCGTGCCTGGCTGGCGGTCGCTTTAGACAAGTAGATCAGCCACGGAACTAGCGCTACGAAGACGATCAGGGACAGATGAAATGGGGGAAACGCGAGGGAGACCAATAGGCCGCTTGCCACTGGTTGCCAGGCCAGCTTCTTGATCCAATCAACGATGCGGACCTTCCACCGAGCCAACCAAAGCTCGCTCCCGGAGGTGGGACGTGTCGTTGTACTTCTGAAGGTGGAGACCGACGTCGGGTCTTCGCGCAAGAGTCGAAATGCCCGTATTGCTAAAGCGAAACGCTCTTGAGGATTCGAGGGTGCTTCCGATCAACTTTGCTAGCAGCAACGAACAGGTGCCTCCGTGGGTCACGACCAAAATGGGCTCGTGTTCGGCATGAATCTCTTCCGTAACCCGCTCAATACGTGCCCAAACATCGGCCAGAGATTCTCCATTGGGAGGCCTCAATTCAGTTGCCGCAGAGCCTGTTTTTAGGCTCTCTTCTACGAAGAAACGGCCGAGGTCCTCGAACGCAGCGCCCTCCCAGTCTCCGAAGGAGCGTTCACGAAGGTCGAACCGCGCTTCGATCTGAATATTGTGATGCGCGGCCACCGGCTGCGCGGTTTCGATCGCACGGCTGAGGTCACTGGTCAAGATGCGCTTTAGAGGAAGCGAATCGAAGACTTGCACGAGCCTGCTCGCCTGCTCGGTGCCACTCTCGTCCAGGGGAATGTCGGTGTGGCCCTGACATTTTTGCGATGCGTTCCAACTCGTTTGACCATGCCGCACAAGGTAGATATGCATCGGCTATTTTATACCTGCCAAGGCCTAGTTTCTCCTAGTTCCTTACCAGACGGATCGACCCTCAGAGAGCCGATCCGAAGGATTCGCACGGGAGCCGGAGCCACTGCGGTGCACAGGATATTGGCGACGCCTGAAGCGAAATCGATACTTCGGATCAATCCAAATCCGAAATCTTCGCCCGCCTGATTGGCAAATGAACAAACCAAGTTCTGATATGCGCGCGGTTGGTGAACGACTGCTCTGCTTGCATGAAAGATGTCGAGGGCTCGGGAAAGAACGTTCTCGTCGGGTTCGGTTTCCGAAATGACCAATAGTGACCCACCACTGACCTCTGCATGGAGGCATTCAATCCCAATTTTTCTCAGCTGCTCAGGATGAAGGCGTTTGCCTGAGCCTAATCGCACTCCTTCGATCGCAACTCGCGGCAACTCGACCTTATGCTCGGAGCAATTCTCAACCAGCTTCATCCACTGGGCTTTGCGCTGAGCTTCTTGCACCATTTGGGGAAAGGAGGCTTCGAGGGTGACATCTTCGGGTCCGACCGGCAGACCTTCTAGATCGAGACCAGCTCCTGCGGGGGCCAGAATCTGGGCGGGCTGGACAATCTGCGATGCGATCATCGTGACCTGCCGCATTAGAGGAGTATTCCGGTGAGAGAAAAGCTGGACGATGCAGTCGTCGCCAGCCTCAGTCAGCATCGAAGCGGGCGCCGCAACCAGCACGGGCGG
>JAEVZK010000013.1 GCA_023392285.1 Armatimonadota bacterium
ATAAATTCGATGTGCTTTGCCTTCGTGGACAAGATGTTCTCTCCGGAACCGAGCGAAGAGTACGGATCAATTCGCCAGATTTCAATGTCAACCGGCTTTCCACGGATGATGAGGAGACCTACCGAGCCATGCGATCCGGGGAATTGATCGGAATTCCACAATCAGCCTCTCCGGCCATGCGTCAGGCGCATATACGAATCGAGACAAAGAACCTCCATGATGCGAGTTTGGTGCAGGCTGGAATCCGTCCAGGTGTCGGTGGCGCTGTAAAGATCAATCAACTCATCGCTCGACGTCGTGGCAAAGAATCCTTCACCTACCCACACCCGGAATTGGAGCGCATTCTCGGCAACACCTACGGAATCATTGTTTTTCAAGAACAAGTGGATCAGTTGCTGCAATCCTTTTGCGGCTACAGCAGCGGTGAAGCAGAAGATCTGCGCGACAACATTTATAAGAAGCGCCGTGAAGACTTCGGGAAAAGTGTAAGAGAAACGCTGTTTGCGACGATGATCGAGCGGGGGCATGGCGAACAGATCGCTGCTCAAGTGACTGAATACATTCTTGGGTTCAACGGATACGGCTTTGCCCAAGGCCATGCACTGGCATTTGCTGAAATCACCGTTCGTTCTATTTACTGCCAACAAAACCATCCTGCAGAATATTTCGCTTCTCTACTCTCGGCGCAGCCCGCCGGTTACTACGGACCTTGTACGATCAGTAACGAGGCACGAAATCGAGGAGTAGTGATGCTCTCTCCCGACGTCAATGCGTCAGAAGAGGAATTCACGGTCGAACAGATCGTCGATCGCGGTTTAACGGTGCCCGGTGGAGCGATTCGAATCGGCTTGAAGCAAGTTGCTGGATTGAGTGAGCAGACTAGAAAGCGCATCGTTGGCACCGCTAAAACTCAAGCCACGATAGCTCGGGAGGAAGTGCCGCTTCGCTCGGTTCAGTATGAAGGATCGGGCGTTCAGCTCATGGTGGCTGAAGGAGGAAAAAGTTACCAACGAGAGAAGCCGGTCTCAAGAAGATTTAAATCCATCTTTGATTTCACCTCACGTGTGAAGCCGGATCGAGATGAATTGGAGCTTCTTATTCTTTGTGGAGCCTTTGATTCGCTTCATCCTAATCGTCGAGCTCTTTTGTGGGCGATTCCATCCGCGATGGATTACGCAAACCAACTTGACGAAGGTTGTTTGCCCTTGGAAATGCCCGAGCCTTTGATCCCCAGCCAGATCGAAGACTTCAACTCACCGGAGAAGGCTCTCCATGAACGAAGAATTCTTGACTTGGACGTGGCCGATCATCTGATGGCATACGAGCGGGAGCGCATCTCAAGCCGAGGGGGAATCACGAGTGAATCTGCGAAACGACTGGCTCCTGGCAAGAAGGCAATCTGTGTTGGAAATCCAATAAGACTGCGTTTTCCTCCGACTGCAAGCGGAAAGCGGGTCGTGTTTTTCGATCTTGAAGATGAGACTGGATTGCTGAACGTCACCTGCTTCGATGATGTTTATCGACGCGATGGACATGCGATCGTTTGTTCGCCATACGTGACCATCATTGGCGAGGCCCAAGATCGGGACGGGCATACGGCATTTTTGGCACATCGTGTCTTTCCCTACCAGCCACAAATTTTAAAGCAAGTCCAAGAAGAGCGTCTTCCCATCACAACCGCAGATTTCTTAGTAGGATAGATCTATGTTCACCGTGCTCGCCATATTTGCCTCAGCCACTCTAAGAGTTGGCCCCGAGCAGCCATTCTCCTCGATCGAAGCTGCGGTTAAGGCGGCAAAGCCCGGTGACCAAATCGTGGTTTCGGCTGGCACCTACTCTCGTGTTGCGGTGCTCATCGATAAGCCACGGCTCTCCATTTTTGCCGAAGGTGAGGTCAAGCTGATCGGAACTGATTTTGACTACTCGGGCGTCGGCTCCGTGCCTCGGGCGATCATTCAGCTTCAGCCTAGCGCCTCGAATTGCCAGATCACCGGCTTCGATCTGAGTGGTGCTCATAACACCTCTCACAACGGCGCTGGCTTTCGGATCAACGGCGCAAATGACGTTACGATTTCAAACTGCCACATCCACGGCAACGACATGGGGATCATGAGCAACGAAACTTCCGGCAACCTGAAGTCTTGCTCACGCCTGAAGATCGAACACTGTGAAATCGATTCGAATGGAGATCGATCTGATCCTGGATACAATCACAATCTCTACCTAGGTGGCGACAGCGTCTATATTCTCGAATGCAACATTCATCATGCCGTGACCGGCCACAACGTTAAGAGCAGAGCCCACTACACCGAAATCAGATCAAGCTTTATCCACGATTCAGCCAATCGCGAGTGTGACTTCGTGGAATCCGCTGAAACCGTTCCTCTTAATTCTAACGCGGCCATTCTCGGCTGTGTCATTGCCAAGGATCCAAACTGCAGCGGAAACCGCGGAACCATTAACTTTGGCAAAGAGAAAGGCACCCGAAACGGCTCACTCTATCTGATTGATAATGAAATCAGCTCGCCTTTCCAAACTGCGTTCGTCACGATCACTTCTGATGCCAGCCTCGTCTACGCTTACAAAAACGACCTAAAGCTAGATCGATCGAGTGAACTGCTGAACGGAAATTACATCCTTTCCGGCAAGTACAACACGGTTATCCCTAAAGATCTTTCTAACCGAATTCCAACACCGCCCGACTTTTTTGGGGCCTTTAAACCAAAGAGCGCGGCGCCTGTTTATACCGACGGAGAAGGCGTGGCTCACCCGTTCACGGGCGTTCGACTTTCTCGCCACTAGTTCTGGGTTTCGCCGGGGTCGTTCGACGTCGAAGTCGCCGGCGTGCTCGCTGCATTTTGAGTGTTCGAACTTGATCGCCGGCGATGAGATCGTCGTTTCCTTCGGCGGTTCTCCGACGCCTGTTGCAGCGAATCTACGGTGACGTCGATCTGGGGTTCTGGGTATTTCTTGGTGGTGGCTGCCTGTGGTTCGGGCTTTTTGACCGGCTCCGGAACGTTAGTCGGGAGCACCTGAGACCCAAGCTTTGGCCCGATTACGAAATACCCAAGCGCAACCAAGGCGACCGGAATCAGCACCCACTTGACGATTCCCCAGCCGACACGAGACATGTGCCTATTATGACGCAGGTAACCTGACAGCGTGGCTGGAGGAATCTACGAAGAGCCTCTCGAGGTGCGGATCGGGACGGTTGAGGCAATCCTTCCCAGCGCCGCCTCTTATCCGTATCCGGCGCTTCAATTAGGCGAAGGCGTTTCGCTCCACACGTTCGAATCAGTTGTTTTGGAGAATGACTTCCTGCGGGTGGTGGTCGTGCCCTCTCTCGGCGGCCGCATCTGGTCGATTTTCGATAAGCGGACCCAATCTGAATTCTTAGGCGAGGCCCAGCTTCAAGAAGGGGGTAAGCGCGGCGTCGTGTGGGAGCGGGGAATCCGCTTCGCTCTTCAGGGAGAGGAGCGGGCGACCGACCTTGGCGATGTGAGCTATTCCATCGTGGAGGGAGAGAACGGGCGACCGGATGAGCTCTGGCTCGCAGAAGCCGCGAATGGATCGAATCTCAGCTGGCATTTAAAGCTGTGGCTGGAACCCGAAACGGCTTGCCTGTTCATCGAAGGACGGGTGCTCGCTCGGTCGATGAAGTCGATCGCTTATCAACCAGGATTTCTATTCTGGCCTCGAAGCGGCAGTTTTTACTGCACGTGGAGCGAAGGCTGGCGCTTTCGCCAAGCCAGGCATCTTGCGCCCCATCAATTGGATACGTTCACCGTTCAAATTGCTCCATACACCGGCTTTGACGCGACGCACATGTCGCCGCACCTCGCCATTCGTTTAGGCGATGAGAAGCTCCTGCTGTTTTCGAGTGAACGCATTCTTGACGGGAAGCTTGTTCTCCTGACTGACCAAGGCCCCGTCGAGGCGAAGCTCAGCCTCCACCCTGAGAAGCAGGAAGAAATCGACCTTGCTCCCCTGGGAAGGATTCGTGAGGCAGCACTTCTGGATGCTCAGGGCATAACGCTGATTTCCTCCATGACCGAGAAGGATTTGAGCGAACCTGACGACAATTCGCCGATCGACTTGTACGGCAAGTCGATGGACGAATTGCGCAGCCTCCTTTTCTCCACGGCATCACGCCATGCCGCGCATTTTGGCCTCGGCATCCGGTACCTCGATGCCGGAGATTTCGAGCTGGCTGACCACCACTTTGATCAGAGCCTGCTCTACAATGGCGAAGATTCGATCGCCTGGTGCATTCGGGCGGCTATTGAGCGTCTGCGGGGGGAGAGCGCCGAGGAATCTCAGTTCCTGCTCAATGCGCACTTCCTAGCCCCGCTCGATCCACTGCTTCGAGCCGAAGGTCTACTGCGGCAACCGCAGCCTCATTCAGCACTAATTCAGCCGATTGCGTCCCGCCATGGTGATCTCATTCAGGTGGCATGTGACCTGATCGAATGTCGCCTTTACCAGGATGCAGCCAAATGGATCGAGGCTTGTATTTCTATCGAAGACGTTCCGATGCTGCGCATCCTTCGTGCATTCGTTGTGCTGAAGCATGCTGGACTCGAATTCGAGTGTTTGGATGATCTCGCCCGCGCGGCGGCAAAGCCGCTCGCCCCGCCTTACCCATGGAGACAAATAGAAAAGGAAGCGATTGCGGAACTGCTGAATCGCTTCCCGGATCATGAAAGGCTCGCCCAACTGGCCGAGCTCTTACCCTGAGCCTACTTGTCTTCTTCTTCTCGGGCTTCCTTTTGGAGCTTCGCGTATTCTTCGGGGCTCAGGGGCTTCTGTGCATTCGTATTCCCCGGATCGGGTGCATCCACGTTCGTTTCACCCTTGGTATCTGAAAACCCATCTACTACATTTTCATTGTCAACTTGATCGTTCATCGTCTTCCTCCTGTAATTGTGGTGTGTCGTCGCCAGAATTGGCGCTGGTCATAAAATCATGGGTGTCCGTGCTACCTCCAGTCACGTGATCCTGCGGATCCTGGTTCACCTCGTAGCTCGGGTAGCGATCTCCGTTTGGATCGGCAGCCTGGAGTCTTTTAACATCCTTCTCCGCTTGCGTTGCGCATTCACCCTCTGGCACGGTATCGAACGGGTCATCCGCAGTTGGATAAGTGTTCAGGTTCGCTTTTGGAATCTCTTTTTCTGACATTTCTCCTACCTCTTCCTATAAAGCCCTACGAGTTCGCCCTTTGCGAGCACATGCCCCGCCATCCGGGTTAACAGATGATCGATGGCTGTGCCGGGCTGCAGCGACACTACTTGATCCAGCGCATACACCGTGAAATGGTAGTGGTGGGCGGAACCAGCGGGCGGATGCGGCCCGTAGTAGCCGACCTTGCCCGTTCCATTTTTCACCTGCATCGAGTCCGTCCCGGAGACTCGGCTCGTACCGGCCAGTCCGGCTGGAAGCTGATTGGTTTCTGGGGAGATGTTGAACACTCCCCAATGATAGAAGCCGTTCGGTTTCGCGTCCTGGTCGAACACCACGACGGCAAACGACTTCGTGTCGGCTGGAGCGGTCGACCAAGTGAGATCTGGCGAGACATTTGCCCCATACGCGCTATTGCGCGATGGGATCCAGCCGTTCGGCGCGAACGTCTTCGATGTCACGACGAGGGGCTGGGCGGACTTTGCGTCCAGTTGAGGATGCTTGACCTGCGCGTTACCGCATGCGACAACGGTCAGAGCAAGAACCTGAACGAATGCCAACCTCCGGAGCATGCCTGTATGACCACCCGAACAGGCGGGGTGTTCAGAGGCTAACTCGTATATTTTGTGCGATTGCTGCTTGTGACCATTTCGGCCTCAGGCTGCTCGACCCATTCAACGTTTTGCTCGAAGCTGCGAATGCGAATGCGGTGCCGCATCCAGCCACCCGGAGTTTTGATCCACGTGGAAATGAGCTCCGCCCGCTCCTCGATTTCGCATATTCTGCCGTCTCGATTCGCAACCGTTTTTCCGTAGACCCTGGATGCCACTCGTGCGAATTGCGAGCCAATGACGATATGGGCCATCTCCTCTCGGTAATCCGATCCAATTTGCGCATCGAATCGGTGTTTCAGCTGATCCAAATAGACGCGGCGAGAAACCTTGATTCGATCGGGACGGACGAGGGTGAACTGCTTGCTGAGCTGCAAGGCGGCAGCGGTGAAATCGGCCATCTTGAACGCATAGTTGCTCGTTCGGTAGGCTTCAGTCAGCTCGAAATACTCTCGACTGTCGGTGCGGACGATTCCAAGGCCAATGAAGCTGGAGCACCGAATAATCCCTTGCAGAATCCCGGCTCCAATCAGATCCACCTGTTGCGCGAAAGCTCGCATGACTGCTTTGACTGCATTCTCTGCGCCGAACAGCCTCGCAGGCTTGCCGGATTATCGAGAGGCTTGAAGTGCCAGAAGAGCGTCTGTATATAAGGTATACTTCAGGTTCCTTTTGAACCTAACGGCAGATTCTCTACTGCCAGTTTGTTCAACCAAGAATTTACATGTCAGACGAGAACAACATCCCCGCCAACGACGACCAGCACCAGCACATCGACGAAATTCTAAGCAAGGTCGAGGGTGATTACACGGCCGACCAGATACAAGTTCTCGAGGGTCTTGAGGCAGTAAGAAAGCGTCCCGGAATGTACGTTGGCGACAACGGCAAAAGAGGACTGCATCAGCTCTTCAAGGAAGTTCTGGACAACTCGGTAGACGAAGCGCTCGCCGGTTACTGCGACCACATTATCGTGACGCTCTGGGAAGATAATTCGCTCAGCGTCGAAGACAATGGGCGAGGCATTCCCGTCGATTTGCATCCCAAGATGGGGGTTTCGGCTCTCCAGGTGGTCATGACGGTGCTTCATGCAGGAGGCAAATTTGGTGGCGAGGGCAGCGGCTACAAGACTTCTGGTGGTCTGCACGGCGTCGGCGTTTCTTGTACCAACGCGCTGTCGGCTTGGATGGAAACGACCGTCAAGCGCGACGGGAAGATGTACCAGCAGCGGTACGAGAAAGGCATCCCGGTCGCTCCTGTAAAGGAGATTGGTAAGGCGGAGGGGACGGGCACAAAGCAGCACTGGATGGCAGACCCGACCGTTCTGAACGAGCTCGACTACGACGTTCACATTTTCAAAACTCGGATGCGCGAGCTCGCCTATCTGAATCCGCGTGTCACCTTTGAATATCGAGATGAGCAGCATCCCGATGAGAGCGAGGTTTTTCACTATTCTCGAGGCATTCCACAGCTTGTGGAGGACGTGAACGACGGGAAGGACACGCTCCACCCGGTCATCTACTTCAAGCGAATCAAAGAGAACACCGAAGTGGAAGTCGCTCTTCAATACCACGACAGCTACAACACCACGGTTCTGGCGTTCTCCAACAACATTTACAATCCAGATGGCGGAACGCACGTTTCTGGCTTCAATGCGGCCATGACGCGCTCGATCAACGCTTATGCCAGGAAGATGAACTTCTTGAAGGAGAAGGATAACAGCTTCACTTCGGATGATGTGAGTGAGGGCTTGACGGCAGTCATTTCACTGCGTCTCGAGAACCCAAGCTACAATTCCCAGGACAAGGTCAAGCTGGTGACTCCGGAAGTTCAGGGGCTGACTAACTCGCTGGTGGGCGACGGTTTAACCACATTTTTTGAAGAGAATCCGGGCATGGCCAAGCGAATCATGGACAAGGCCGTCACTGCCCAGCGTGCACGCGAGGCGGCTCGCAAGGCGGCGGAAAGTATTCGCCGTGGCAATGCGATGGACAGCTTCGGACTTCCCGGAAAGCTGAGCGACTGCGTCAGTAAAGATTCCTCTAAGTGTGAGATTTTCCTCGTCGAGGGCGATTCGGCGGGTGGATCGGCCAAGCAAGCACGCGACCGAATTACTCAAGCAGTTTTGCCCCTTCGCGGCAAGATACTCAATGTAGAGCGAGCGCGGATCGACAAAGCACTCGATAACGAAGAAATCAAGTCGCTGATTGCCGCATTGGGAGTAGGGGTTGATCTCACCCTCGGGCGCAATTTGGAGGATGACGGCGACGATCAACTTGAGCTGGATATGAATGCCTCCAACGGCAACGGCAACGGCAACGGCAATGGAAATGGGAATGGCCAGAAGGCTTACCAGTTGGCGAGCAGCAGTTCAAAGAAGAAGGAAAAGGAACGCGAGATTGAATTCGACCTTTCAAAGCTTCGCTACGACAAAGTCATCATCATGACGGATGCGGACGTCGATGGCGAACATATTCGAACGCTCTTGCTCACCTTCTTTTATCGCTATATGAAGCCCTTGGTTAGCGCCGGCCATGTCTATCTGGCACAACCGCCGCTATTCGTCGTGAAAGTTGGAAATAACGAGCGGCATTACGCGATGTCTGAGAAAGAGCGGGATGATATCATCCGCAGTTTAAAGCGTAATGCGAAGTATCAGGTTACTCGGTTCAAAGGTTTAGGTGAGATGAATGCGGAGGATCTTGAGGAGACGACGATGGCTCCAGAAGGTCGCAAACTGGTACAGGTGAAGCTGGATAAGGCATTCGAAATGGACGTCGAAGCGATGTTCTCGCGTCTCATGGGGGACAAAGTTGAACCCCGGCGCGAATTTATCGAAAAACACGCAAAACAAGCACTCAACGTGGATTGGCACTATTGATTTTGATCGCACATCGACGGATTTAGAACTAATATCCATTTATTGCTAGAAAGTTTCCGTTGTAGCATGAAGCTATCACTTTTACTTGGATGCTTATCGCTTATCGAGAGTGTTTGTCTCGCGGTGGGATGAGACTAGAAAACCTGCATATATAATCGTTCAGTCCGCGGCTATATGCCACGTGATTTGGATTGGTTTATGAAGAGAACATTATTTATTTCCACGCTTGTGTTGGGAGCGGCCGCAGCTGCTAACGCACAAGTCATTTTCAACAACCTCACGTTGGCCGACGGAAGTTCGAACTTCTCAGGATCGGCTGTTGCCTATGGCGGCGCTAGCGCAGGCATTGCTAAAATGGATGCGAGTTTGTTGAGCACGATCGGCGGCGGAACCACGATCACTCAGGCAACCTTCTCGGTTTACAACGCAAATACCACCGCCCTCTCAGTTCGAGCTAGAATCCGATTCTATGCAGACGACGCGACCGGCGGCCCTGGCACCGGGCCCGGAACCTACATCGCGGGCTATTCGTTCAATCTATTCTCCTTTACGGCAGGTGTCACCAACCTGACGGGTACCGGTCTCTCGATCGCCATTCCGAATTCGGGCAAGATCTGGGCCGGTTTGACGTTCGACAACGTCGGTAACACCTCAGTAACGGACGCGCAACTTTCGAACTTCGGCCTGGGCCTGTTCAACCAGCCAGCCACCGTCGGTTCTACGGTAGATACGACTTGGACTTCTAACGCTGCAACAAGTGGCCTTTTCAGCAACATCGCTGGATCGTCGACCACTTACACGAATGCAGCGGGCGCTCCAATCGTCGGCGGCTGGTCACTCGGCGCTCCAGTGCCGGAGCCTGCTTCCATGGCTGCTCTCGG
>JAEVZK010000085.1 GCA_023392285.1 Armatimonadota bacterium
CATCGCCAACTCCCCCGCCGCCTCCACAACATCGTAAGCAAGCCTAACCAATGGGTGAAGCAGGGTGAACAGGTTAAGGGGAAGCAAACGTCCGCTAGTGGCACCTCCAGCGGTCGCTCCACGGTTAAGTGCTAGGCACTCGGCGTGTGCGACTCTCGCATCAATACCAAATCGGACCAAGTTCATCAGGGTCGCCCTCTGACACGCCAACGGCGTTAGCATCGCCACGTAAGTATCGGCTTCCAACTTCGCAGCATATACAAGCGTCAACAAAGTCTTTCCAGTCTCTTCGATCCGCGTGCTGAGATAACAAGTGCAGTGGCATGGTTACGGCTGAAGTCGCAAGTGAGGTCACAGCAACTGTCGGAAAAGTTTCGATTATCGCGACTTTCGGAAATTCCTCTGCTAGTGCCCTCCAAAGGCGCTCTCCATTGTGCATCCACTCAGCTGGTTCATGACTCTGTCGCCGAGTCCACTGCACCCGGAACCCACGCCGATGTAGCTCCCGCTCCGCTGCGCGAGTTAGCGCACCCGTCAACTGTGCGCGTGGGGGACAATCGATCGCAACAATTAATATTCTTGCGACACTCTTTAGGCGAACAACCACTTCAGCTACAGTTGCGCCATGTGCCAGATCTTGTATCTCGCTCGCTCCCGATTCCAACTGTGCCAAGTGAAACCCTTTGGCAGAACCTCCAACGTCTATTCCGATGATCATAAGAGTAGCTTAGATCACAATCGGCGCAATTTTACGAATGCCTTTAATAGCGGACGGGCAGAGCGATACAATTGCTCGTATGACTGAAGTTACTGAGCAAGGGAGCGTCGTCTTGCGGGCACTAGACAATGGTGACATCCTTAATCCACATAACGATCTTGTGGCAAGGATCAGCGAGCCAGGTGTTACTACCTACTTTGACGGCAGAGTTGTTTATGTCAACAAGGCGGGTTTCGTTACTGATGAGCATAACACCGGACTCGGGAGAGTTCACGAAGATGGAGCTGTATTCAACACCGGTGGACGCAAGATAGGGATCAGTAAAGGAGACCATGCACTAGAGGCCGCGGCGGCCCTACTTGGTCTGCAGGCGGAGACACCTCCCACATACAAAGAGCCCAAGAAGCCAAGGATATTTCAGCGGGCGGAGCCTGACGTTGTAGTTAGATACAGGTTCCCAGAGCCTGACTCAAGTGATGGCGAGTTCAACATCTTCACATTTGGGATATGGGCCCTCATTGGGATGATGCTGTGCTTCGCAGTGATCGCGGCCGCAATCTTTGTGGCCCTCACATCTCCCATCTGGGGAGGCATGGCCATTGTGACTCTGGTGGCTACAACGCAGCTTATCAGGCGTCAGGCTGATCCAGATGAGCGCTCAAGTTGGTTTGAACTGAAGGCTGTAAAGGGGGTGAAGCGCGATGCACTTGTAGCCAGTTTTGCATACGGGGCATTGGTGGCGAGCATTATCACCTTTATTGCTCGTGACCTAGGGGTCGCGGCAGCGTGCCTGGGCGCGACAGTGCTCGGCATACTTGTCAGTCTAAGAGTTGTTGACAAACATGGCACGAAAGTGGCAAATCGTCTTGATCCCAAAGACATTATTGTTCCAACCGCATCTTCACCGCTTGCATCAATGTCGAGATACATTGGCTACGGTTCTGCCGCTACATTCTCCCTCTTTTGCATTAGCGCAATAGTTGCTTGGAAGTTCCCTGCAAATCCTTCATCCCAACGGACTGTGAGCACCTATGTTGCGTCATCCTCCGCTACGGTCCCATCGAGCACGCAATTCAACTCCTCTTCGTCGGCGCCGAGCGCAAGTGCATCAGTTGCTGGCGACCCAGGTGGCCAGAACACGCCACCTTTCGAAGCTCGTGAAGTTGTTGCCGAAGGTGATACTCCATCTTTCAAACTTGTGGCTTACTCCATAGAAGACCGGAAGATTTGGATTCCAGAAGATTATCCAAAGGCCGTCGATATAACGCAGAAAGACGGAACTCGCACATATCGCTGGACGAAGGACGATGGATTCTTCCGGGTAGATGTGTCGAAGCAGTTTGATCCAGTTGCCTTGCTAAAAGAAGAGGAGACGCGATTCAAATCCTCCAAACGATATCAATATGAGCGCAAGCGAGTGCGTATGGGGAAGGAAGCGTATTTGGGCGGTGTCATCTGGAACTTCAGACTGAAAAAGGATAGCGGTCCGTGGATGAAGCGAACAATCGCATATGTGAATGCCGATGGAAAAACATTTGCGGTTGCGTATGGCTCTCCAGACACTGGAACACCAGATCCCAATGGTAGCCGGAAGATAACTGAGGTTTTCAACTCCCTGAACGCTTGGAGCAAGTAAGGGAAAAGATCAGGGGCCAAGATCCAATCGCTAACAAGCGGTGTAAAGCCTATTTCAATAACTCCTTGGGGCGACTAGACGACCAATTGTAGAGGTCGCGCCAACACGCCTGGATTCTTCAGACCGTAACAAGGCCTCAAAACGCCTTCGCTCCTGTTCTTCTACGCCTTTGACATCAACGTCAATAGGCTGGGCTGCTTTACCCCTTTTATCTCCAATAAGAGAGATTTCTACTCCTTAGCAAGTCGTATCACTCGCCAGTTCCACTTCAGATGCTCCTTCAAAGTAAGTCCGTATACTCTTATTTTCTTATAAAGAGCAAATAAAACCTATATATGTTGACAAATGGTAGGCAGATGATATATAAATTTCTTTGTGTTAAAACCAAAGCAATCTGAACTTCAGAAACTCTACTCTGCTGATCGTGCAGCTCGTTATTTATTTGACGATTACGCTACGCGACAGCGAAACCGCCGCACTACAAAGGTGGATTGGCTAGTAATGGCCTTCAGCGATAGAGGGCTCTCCCGCGGGGAGATTATCGGGATGCTTCGTAAACTCGAAGCGCTTGAATTGGGATCTTATGTAACGGGGAGAAAGGGGCATCCTAGCCGTTTCGAGTGGAAGTACGCCAGCCGGGACATTGCTATGATGGCAACGGGGGACGAAACTAAAACTAACCCCGAACCGGCCCCGCAGGTCGATGAGGACGAGCCGGAAGCAGTTATGCATATGCATCAGTTCCTGCTAAGAACTGATCTCAAAGTTCAGTTCGAGTTGCCAGTCGACTTGACACAAGCGGAAGCGGCACGATTAGCAGACTACGTGAAGACACTCCCACTTGGCGGGTAGCAAGCAACCGTTTGTGATCTGCGTCACAGTTTGCAGAAAAACCGGACTCCGGTTATACTCCTAGTTTGCATTCCTGCATGGCAATTACTGACTATCAAGCCAAATATCTCGCGCACCTACTTACGCAGCGTCATCCCGTCGACAGCCCCGACAAACTCGCCGGTGCCCTTGTTGACGCCCAGATAGATCCCCACCCCCACCAAGTTGACGCCGCCCTCTTTGCCTTCAAGTCCCCCTTCAGCAAAGGAGCTATTCTCGCCGACGAAGTCGGCCTCGGAAAAACCATCGAAGCTGGGCTCCTGATTTCTCAAAAGTGGGCTGAACGCAAGCGCAACATCCTCATCATCACGCCCGCCAATCTCCGCAAGCAGTGGTTCCTTGAGCTGCAAGAGAAGTTCTTCCTACCCAGCGTAATTCTCGAGTCCAAGAGCTATAACGCTGAGATCAAGCTCGGCAACTTCAAACCAATGGATCGGACCGACGCCATCGTCATCTGCTCCTACCAATTTGCCAAGGCCAAAGCCGCCGACATCCACAACGTCGGCTTCGACCTGGTGGTCATAGACGAAGCGCACCGCCTCCGCAATGTCTACAAGCCGCAAAACGTCACCGCCAACACGATCAAGCGCGCGCTGCAGAACGACCCGAAGCTTCTACTCACCGCCACCCCGCTCCAAAACTCGCTGCTGGAGTTGTTCGGCCTGGTCAGCATCATCGACGAGCACACCTTCGGAGACTTCAAGAGCTTCCGCGACCAGTACGCCCGCCTGGATAACGAGCAGGTGTTCGACATCCTAAAGGCGCGTCTGAAGCCGATCTGTCATCGCACGTT
Source organism: Armatimonadota bacterium (assembly GCA_023392285.1). GTDB lineage: Bacteria > Armatimonadota > Fimbriimonadia > Fimbriimonadales > Fimbriimonadaceae > JAEVZK01. Next base: position 4,039 of record JAEVZK010000085.1, read on the forward strand.
ACGCCGCCAAGTCACGCAGTACATCAACTACACCAAGCGGCACCCCCTAGTTGAAGACTTTATGCCGGACGAAAGGGAAGACCGGCTCTACAACCTTGTCTCCGATTACCTCCGGCGAGACAATCTGGTCGCCCTGCCTAGCAGTCAGCGAGCACTGATGACGCTTGTGCTGCGCAAGCTGCTCGCCTCATCCACCTTTGCCATCGCCGGCGCGCTTGATACCCTGATCCGCCGCATGGAGAAGACGCTGAATAAGAACATGCCCGTAGTTGAGCTCGGCGATGAGCTGGAACTTGACTACGAGGCATTTGACGAAACAAAGGAAGAGTGGAATGATGACGGTAAAGACGAGGAGCCGCTAACGCCAACCCAACTCGTCGCTCTCGCCCACGAGATTGCCGAACTGAAAGACTTCCGCGACCTCGCCTCATCCATCGAGGAGAATGCGAAGGGCCGAGCCCTCATTACTGCCCTCCGCCGCGCCTTCGATGAAGCCGACCGTCTGGGTGCAGAGCGCAAAGCGATCATCTTTACCGAATCTCGCAAAACGCAAGATTATCTACTGCGCCTGCTCCGGAGTAGCGAGTTTGGCGAGGGCATGGTCCTGTTCAACGGCTCCAATACCGACGAGCTGTCCAAGCTCATCTATGCCGAATGGCTAGACCGGCATCAAGGTTCCGACAGGGTCACTGGCTCCCGTACCGCCGACATGCGTACGGCTCTGGTTGACTACTTCCGCGAGGAAGGCAAGATCATGATCGCCACCGAAGCCGGTGCAGAAGGCATTAACCTCCAGTTCTGCTCACTGGTCGTCAATTACGACCTGCCCTGGAATCCCCAACGTATTGAGCAGCGCATCGGCCGTTGCCACCGCTACGGACAAAAGCACGACGTGGTTGTAGTGAACTTCGTCAACCGCAGCAACGAGGCCGATCAGCGCGTTTTCGAGTTGCTGAACGAGAAGTTCCAGCTCTTCAGCGGTGTCTTCGGAGCCAGCGACGAGGTCCTTGGCGCGATCGAGAGCGGAGTCGACTTCGAAAAGCGAATCGCCGACATCTATCAGCAGTGCCGCACCCACGATGACATCAAGCAGAAGTTCGACGAGTTGCAGCTTGAGCTCGATTTCGAGATTCGGGAGGCAATGAGCCAAACGCGTAAGCAGCTTCTCGAGAACTTCGACCAAGAAGTCCACGAAAAGCTGAAGATGCGCGAGCACACCACCGGCGAGTCGATGAGCCGCTACGAGCAGATCCTCATGCAGCTCACCCGGCACGAGCTGCGCGACGTGGCCGATTTCGGCCCCCCTCGCCCCTCCAGGGGAGAGGGGTCAGGGGGTGAGGGGGCTGCCTTTTTCGACGGTCAGTTCTGTCTTAAAACGAACCCTTTCTCGGGTAACCCGGAGATTCCCACCGGCCTTTACGAATTGCCCCGCCGCTCCGGTGACGCCCACTTCTACCGCATCGGCCACCCCCTCGCCGTCGAGGTGCTGAACCGGGCGAAGTCGCACGAGACGCCGCCTGCCGAGGTGGTCTTCGACTACACCCACACCCCCGCTAAGGTCTCAATCTTGGAGCCGCTGGTTGGCAAGTCGGGCGAGCTGTCCGTTAGTCTGTTGACGGTGGAATCGGAGGTGCAGGCAGAGGATTACTTCATCTACGCCGGAGTGACTGACGACGGCGAGGAGCTAGACGACGAGCAAGTCCGCCGCATGCTCGCCCTCAACGCCTCCCTCTCCTCAACACCCAACACTCAAAACCCAATACCTCCCGGACCCAGCACCGACCGCCTAACGCCCAACGCCCAACGCCTGAGCGAGATCGCAGATCGAGCTAGGGCCAAACTTCGCGAACACCTCGCCCTACGCAACCGGAACTTCTTCGATGAAGAAGCCAACAAGCTAGAAGCTTGGGCCGAAGACCTGAAGCTTGGTCTGGAGAAAGAGTTGAAGGAGATCGACAAGCAGATTCGCGAGGCTCGCAAGGCCTCAACCTTCGCCGCCTCGCTGCAGGATAAGCTGGAAGCTCAGAAGCAGATCAAGAAGCTGGAGAACGAGCGTCGCGACAAGCGACTGGCCCTGCACAAGGCGCAGGATGAAATCGACGAGCGTCGCGAGGAGCTGATCGTCGGCATTGAAGCAAAGCTTAAGGAGAGTATCATAGAGTCCCGCTTGTTCGCAACGCGCTGGAGGATATCGTAAGTTCTGTTCCTGAAGTCAGAGGGTCGCGCTGGTGGAAGGTGGATTTCCACACGCATACCCCTGCCTCTAACGATTACGGCAAGGGCCCTGACCAGGTCGCGCTGAAACAAACAACTCCCGAGGAGTGGCTGCTGGATTACATGCGTGCTGGTCTGGATGCTGTTGCCGTCACCGACCACAACTCGGGCGAGTGGGTGGACAAGCTGAAAGCGGCACTCGCCTCACCAGCGGTCCAGCAGCACGCCAACTATCGCAAGCTGGTGCTGTACCCGGGCGTAGAGTTATCGGCGAACGGTGGCACGCACATTCTTGCAATCTTCGATCCAAGCGCCACCACGTCTAACATCGATGCGTTGCTCGGTGCCTGCGAGTTCGATTTAAAGCACAGGGGCACGTCAGATCACGCATGCCGCTGTTCGCCCGTGCAGCTCATAGAAAAAATTACGAGAGCAGGTGCTGTGCCGATCTTGGCGCACGTTGACGTGCCAACGGGTGCCTTCGTCGATCTCAAGGGGAATACTCTCCTACCCCTTGCCGAACATGAGGACTTGTACGCATACGAGCAGCAAGATCCTGCCTTCTCAACGCCGCCACTCATCGCTCCACGCGCTCAGAGATGGACGCAAGTTCTGGGGTCCGATTCGCACCACCGAACAGGCACGCCTGGTCAGAGGTTTCCGGGCTGCCACTTCACATGGGTGAAGATGGAGCAGCCCGACCTTGAGGGCCTAAAGCTGGCGTTGCTGGATGGAAATGGTATGTCTGTGAACCGCTCGGACGCGGTAAAAAGTGATCCCAACCAACTGCCCGACCTTTGGATTGAATACATCAAGGTGAGCAATGCCCGGCGTATGGGGAACGGCTCGCCCTTAAAGACGTTCTTCTCCCCCAAGCTGAACACCATCGTAGGAGGCCGTGGAACCGGCAAGTCGACTCTACTGGAGTTCCTTCGAATGGCGTTCGGCCGCTCTAACGAGGTGCCGAAGGCGCTTCGCGAGGAATTCGATGCCTACTTCGGTCCAGACCAACTGGTTAAAGGTGAAGGCGCCTACCGTTCCAACACAACGGTTGAAGTGGTCGTCTGGAAAGACGGAGCTCACATTGCGCTCCGTTTTCAAGCGGGTTCGGCGGAGCCCGCTAGCTATGTCGAGAATGTCGATGAAGATTGGATAAAGAGCGTCGGGTCAATTCATTCGAGATTTCCCATTCGGCTCTATAGTCAGAAGCAAGTGTTCAGCATGGCCAATGATCGTCTTGGTCTGCTTAAAGGTATAGATCAGCACCCTGATGTCGATGTGGACTCCTGGCGAAAGGATTTTGAAGCGACAATTGCATCCTTTTTAGAAGCGAGATCAAAAGTGCGTCAGTTGCGCCAGAAGCAACTTACGGAGCCGAGGCTTCTCGGGGAGCTAGAAGACGTAAAGCGCAAGCTCGACGTCTTCGAAAGAATGGGCCACGAAACCATCCTGAAGGAGCACTCTCGCCGCGAAGCCCAATACACCATTTTGAAGGAAGCACTTAATGGCCTCACCCGTATGCGGGATGCTATTCAAGATGCGACGAGTGAGCTGGCGCTTCCCGAGTTAGATACATCGGCGTTTGACCCGAGCCGGGACGGTGAGCAAGAAGCTCTCAGCATTTTCGAGGCTGCCAAGGACATCACTGCCGAGTTCAAGAAGAGCATTGATGACCTTCTCCGAGGGTTCCAGACTGAGATTGCTCGATGGTCGGGAACAGTGCGCGATTCAGAGGTTATCAAGCTTAGACGCTCAGCCAAGGAAGCATACGACGATCTAAGCGAGCAACTTGCGAAAACTGGCGTAGCGAACATGCAGCAGTATGGCGTACTAGTCCAGAAGAGAAGTCAGCTCGAAAAGGAGCTAAAGGAAGTCGCGGCCCTAGCGCCCACGATCAAATCGTTAGATTCTCGGGCAGCGGAATTGTGCGCTGAGGTGGAGCGCATGCGCAGGGAAATCACCGACCGGAGGCAGGCGTTCGTTGCCAATCACATTGGTGAGAACCCGGCAATCAGGATTCGAGTTTCTCCTTATAGCCTAGACCCTCTCAGTGTGGAGCGACAGTGGCGCGAGATGCTCGCTCGGCCAACAACGATGGCGGAACCGTTTCTCGCAGGCGATGGGAAAGGAGGGATGATCGGAGAACTTTTCGACAATCTCCCAATAGATACCGTAACGTCGAGGGCGGAGCTACACAAGCGGGTTACCCAACTGAAGCGTGAGGTGCAAGACATCGTCGCAGGAGGCAATCCAAAGAACCGTCAAGGCTGGTTAGTTTCTTACTTCAGAAGCTTACCGCCCGAAACACTAGATTGCATGGAATGCTGGTGGCCCGACGACAACTTGGAAATCGACTACGCTGTTCCTGGAAGCAAGGGGGAGTTTCGGCCAATCCAGCAAGGCTCGCCAGGTCAGAAGACGGCCGGAGTCCTCGCCTTTTTAATGGCGTTTGGGACAGAGCCGATGATTCTCGATCAACCTGAAGATGATCTTGATAATCAGTTGATCTACGACCTCATCGTCAGCCAATTGCGCGAGAACAAAAAGCGTCGCCAAGTTATCATCGTCACACACAACCCTAACATCGTTGTCAATGGCGATGCAGAGTACGTAATACCACTTGACTTTCGCAGGGGCCAGACAATGATTTTCAGCCCCCCAGGTGCAGGGTCACTTCAGTCGAGAGACATTCGCGATGAGGTGTGTCGGGTAATGGAGGGCGGCAAAGACGCTTTCTCTAAGCGTTACCGGCGGCTGGCTTTGGAGAACACCCATGTCTGAAGCATCACCTAAGCTAATGGGCAGCAGATTCTATATCCTTGCTGAAGGACCACTTTTTTCAGACCTGGACCTTTCGTAACTATACTATGAGCAACGTTCCGAATCCTGCACAACCAGATCCTCCCTCTCTGAGGGATCGATTCACACAACCCGCTCTTGCCGAATTCGAAAGGAACGTGGCGGATTTTCAGCTTGATCTTTACAAGGAGGCCAATGCTGCCTGTGCAAATCGCAAGGAAGGAGTCGACCCTAAAATCAGCCCGGATGATCTGAGCAGATCCCTACCCAAGCTCCACTATCGGTACGTTCTGGGACATCGCAAAAAGCTGATCGGGTGGAAGATCGGCACCCTCGCCTTTAGTCTTTTCGGTGGCTACTTCATTAATCAGGCAAGTTCGTTATCTGATCGAATTCGGGCTCTTGCTGGAAATACCGATGTCAAAGCAGTTGAGAACGTCGCAAATGGGGGTGGCACCATTTTAGTATTGGCGATCCTATTCTCGGTCCTGGGAATTGTTTGCGCCGCGATCGACTACAACTCGGAGGTTCAACCTTGAGCAACATTACCCAAGCTGAGAAGGATAGATGGGCAATGTTGAAGGCGTTCTATGAGTCCGTCGGTGATAAGCCAGCCGCTTACGCTCGCATTAACTTGTGGCAGGTGGCCGATTCTCTTGGTTTCGATCGTGACAAGACGCTGGCTGTTTACGACTACTTGCGCGCTGAGGGCTTGCTTGAATCTCGCGCTCTCGGCGGATGGGCAACGATCACCCATTGGGGAATCAAAGAGGTCGAGGACGTTCTTAAGGGACGAGAGACAGAGCACTTCGACCAGGGGGTCCAATTCAATATCAACATCATCGGTCAGAACTCTGGCAACATAGCAATAGGCAACGAGAACGTACAGACCCAAGTTGCAACGGATCCAGCGATGGTTGCGCATGCACTTCGAGAGGCCTTGGAGCAGGTGCAACGCCCCTTACCCCCGGAAGCCGATGCTCTCGTTGCCTTGGTCGAACAGAGTTCCGATGACAGACTTGGCCTGGCGGCAGCCATCTCAGTGGTCGCTCAAAAAGCTAATTCCTGGAAGTCTGCGCTCCAGGACTTTGCCTTGCAAGCAGGTGCAGGGGTCGCTAGTTCGATGGTGGTCGATTTGATTAAGGTTCTCATACCTAGATGAGGCAGAAGCTTGAACTGACCTGGATTGGGAAGGAGGAGAGGCCGCGGTTGGAGCCGCGGATTCTGCTGGAGGACCTTGCTCTTTCTGACTCCGCGGCCGAGCGGGTGTCGGAGAACGACATCTTCGACAACCGCATCATCTTTTGGGACGACCTGCTCGCGCTTGAAGCGCTGGAGCAGCAGGTCGGCCGCGTTCTCCCATGAATTACCAACTTCAGAACTTGTCGCCACCGGAATTTACCGAACTGGTGGGTGACCTAGTTTCTTCCGACTTCGCGGTTACGCTGTCGAAATCCCCCGACGGACCTGATGGCGGTATTGATCTTCTTCGTGCGGGAGAGACTGACCGTCCGGATATCATAGTTCAATGCAAGCATTACTCGAAAAGCACCTATAGTCATCTCAAACGCGATCTGAGACTAGAGGTTGAAAAGATCAGGAGACTAAGGCCCCATCGTTATGTAATTGCAACTTCGATGGAGCTGACTGTCTCGCAGAAGAAGGATGTGCTTGCTCTATTTGAAGGCTACATATTGAGCCTTGACGACGTGCTTGGCGGTCAAGATGTAAGCGCTTCGCTGCGACGCAATCCAAAGGTTGAGCGGGATCATTACAAGTTGTGGCTCGGAAGCACTGAATTGCTCGCGCGAGTTATTCATCAGGGCACAAATGTTTGGCACAACCAACTCATGTCACACATTCGCGACCATAAGCAAGTTTACGTTCAGACGCCATCATTTGGTAAGGCGCTAGAGATCTTAAATGAGCACAAAATTGTGCTTATCGCTGGCGGGCCTGGGATAGGTAAAACGACGTTGGCGAATGTCATTGCGGCACGTTGCGTCGCCGAGGGCTTTCAATTTCGCGAAATTGTTGACTTGGAGCAACCGCTGAAAGATGTTCCGGACGAAGGAAATGTGGTCTTCTACTTTGACGATTTCTTGGGTTATAGCGTCTGGCGCGATAACCAACCTGGTTCTGAAAAGCGATTGCAAAGTCTGCTGCGCTTGTGCCAGCAGGATTCGCGTTTTTGGCTCATCTTAACAACCAGGACGTACCTGCTTGAAGATGCCAAGAGACTTTCAAGCGCGGTTGAGGAAAGGCTAGGGCAGCAGTTGCAAGTTGTATTGCACATCGACGAAATGAGCCGGCGGACACGAGCTAGGATTATCTACAATCACCTTTTCTTTAATGGTGTTCCTCCTGAAGCCTGCAAAAGCTTCACTGATTGGGATGTTCTGGAAAAGATTCTGAATCACCCAAACTATAGCCCTCGCATTATTGAGGCTGTAACGAGATCTCTGCCGTCTGATCTCCTGCCAAGCGATTGCAGCACCTACCTAATTAAGCAACTTGACAATCCGGACTCGCTTTACAGAGCAGCTATAGAGGAGCGAATAGGAGCCGAAGCCAGGGACCTTCTATTTGTTCTCCATGTACTTGGTGGGTTCGCACACTTAGACCACTTGTATAGAGTTTGGAAGGATCTGACTTCCAGCCTGTCTAAGCAATTACAAAATCGCAGACTATTTAACAGCAAGTTGAAATCCCTAGAGGGAAGTTTAGTTAAGATCAATGGTCTCGTTCAAAGGGGAAATGAAGGTCCGCGCGAGGCTTGTTCCTTCTACAATCCAGCTGTACGTGAACAGGTCGTTCGAGTGTTATGGCAGTATGATGAGCACTGGAAATGGTTGTGTGAGTCAGCAGAATCCGGCTCCGAGTTGGTAAACCTCGCTCGATGTCACCCCGATGCTAAAACGGTTTCGCCCTGGGAGGTGAGAAGTGTGAAACTCCCCGAATCTTGGTACCAGCGTTGGTTTTCGCTCGCCATCAGCGCCAGAGGCCAAGATGCTGACCTTGTGACATCCTTAAGTTCAGCCTTGTCTCTCAATATCTGGAACGGAGACTTGTCAAGACTACAGGAGTTGTTGAGCCTTTTAGCCGAGACACATGGTGAGAGATGGATACATTGGAGCGGTATGGGTGAAGCAAGATTGCCTTCTTTGGCCGTCAACTGCTTGTCACGTCTAAATTGGCTCGATAGAGCGTTAGTCGAAGAGGTGAAAGAATTTCTGCAGGATGAGCCCTGGGACGATGAAGAGCCAGCTGAACTATATGAAAGGTTGGAGAATCTTGGGCCCGTAGCTTATTCAGCACAATCTGAGCTACAAGATCGCGCCAGAGACTATGTTCGTAAGCGCATTTCTAGCCTCCACGCGGACGAAGAGATATCTGAAGAGGATTACTATGCGGTAGATCACCTCAACGAGTCGTTGCATCTCTCGCTGGACCACGACGTGCTTGCGCTGTTTGAAAGCGTCCGTTATAGCAGCTCGGTTTCAAGCTCGAATGTCAACGCTCCCAAATTAGGTGACGACTCCATGTCCACTGCTGAAGTAAAAGCTCTATTTCTGTCGTTATGTAGTCGCGAGTCCGAAGAAACCCAGGTGAGATAAGTTGAAGCAGAAATTAGAGCTTACATGGATTGGGAAGGAGGAGAGGCCGCGGTTGGAGCCGCGGATTCTGCTAGAGAACCCAGAGCAGTCGTCCGCCGCTGCCGTCAAGCGGGGCGCGGAGGAAATCCCACCCAACCGGCTGAGACTCGGACAATTTGACGGAGATGAAAGCCCAGAAGCCGCAGAGAGAATCACATGACTCAGACCGCGCTCTATTTTCCTGCCTTTATCCCAGGCGAACAATGGCTTAAAGATAGCTTGCTTTACTGGGACAAAATCGGGTCGATCGTTCCCGCAGCTGATGCCAAGTTTGCCGATGTTGCCGACCTCCAATACCTTCGAGCGGAAGGATTGTATGAACAGATTGATCCAACTGAGGACGTGCAACATCGACTAGACGGATTTGGACTTACTGAAGAGTTCATTCGCAAAGCGAGTGACCCCGCATTCCAAGCCAGTGTCGTAATGGATTCCAACGACGTGATGCATATGTCCTTGTCCAAGGCGACGCACCACATGAAGCGGTTTCTTCACGAACAGGGCTGGGTGTTCGACGTCCAGGATTGGGCTTTTCTCGTTGTGCCCAGTAGCGTCGGGCTTCTCTGGGTTAGTCTTCTTGCAAAATATCTTGCCGAAGGGGACCATACACGGTTTTTGACCCCTTGTACCGACTTGCCATCCGAACTGTTTCGTGTCTTCGGCGATAACAAGGAAACGGCGGATGCCCTACAACTTGAGCTCGCCGGGCTCTTACCAAAGGCGAACCCGAGCGCATCTTTGTTGAGCATCGTTGAGTTTCGCGCTGATCATAGAAGACAACTCGTCGCTCACCGATCGTTCTTAAGGGAGAAGATCCAGTTGTTGACTTCGGCCAAAACTTGGGGCGAGTTCAAAGATATTGCGTCACGCGTACAGGACGACCTTGAACTCAAGCAAGAAGAATTCAAGAGCCTTATGGGTAATCTCAAGGACGATTCGACTTCCAGCACCGTGTCTGCAATAGTTGGCGCAGGTTCTCCAGCGGTCATCGGCACACTTGCTGGCCTAGCAGCCGTTCCAGTCGGTGGCACGTCAAGCCTTGCTGCTGGAGCCCTAGGAGGCGCTACGATATCAGTTCTCAAATTTGCCCTTGGCCACCGCTCCCGTTATCGTCAACTGAACGCACACCCACTTGCATTTCTTCATTCGGCTAGAGAACAGGGAGTCTTAAGCTGAAGCAGAAGCTTGAGCTGACTTGGATCGGGAAGGAGGAGAGGCCGCGATTGGAGCCGCGGATTCTGCTGGAGGAGCCTGAGAAGTCCTACACCGCAGCCGAGCGGGTGTCGGAGAACGACATCTTCGACAACCGCCTCATCTTCGGGGACAACCTTCTTGCGCTGAAGGCGTTGGAGCAGGAGTTCGCGGGAAAGGTGAAGTGCATCTTCATCGATCCGCCCTACAACACCGGGTCCGCGTTCACCCACTACGACGATGGGCTGGAGCACTCGCTGTGGCTCTCTATGATGCGGGACCGGCTGGAGATGCTGCGGCGGCTGCTCTCCGAGGACGGCTCAATCTGGATCACGATTGACGACAACGAAGCGCACTACCTTAAGGTGCTGTGCGACGAGGTCTTCGGCAGGTCCAACTTTCAGTCGAATGTCGTTTGGCAGAAGAGAATGGCGCCAGATAACAGATTGCGGCTCGGCGATGCGCATGACAGCGTCCTTGTCTATGGTAATCGCCGAATCGGAGGCAAGCTCCAGTTTAATCAGCTACCGATAAGTGCAAAGCGTTCCCAAGATTTCAAGAACCCGGACGGTGATCCGAGAGGGCCGTGGGCCTCAGACAATCTCACTGGAATGACCGGCCACGCCACACCAAGCCAGTACTACACTATCACGTCCCCTGCGGGCATTGACTTCAAGCCTCCGGAAGGCAGGTGCTGGGCTCTAAGCAAAGAAACCTTCGACAAATTGCTTGCCGACAACCGCATTTACTTTGGAAGGGACGGTCGCTCACGCCCCCGTCTCAAACGATTCCTCTCCGAGATCTCGGGAAAAAACTCGTGGACGTGGTGGCCCCACGAGGAAGTTGGGCACAACCAAGAAGCGAAGAAAGAGTCGATAGCACTCTTTGGACCTGAAGACGCTTTCGATACGCCCAAGCCAGAGCGACTGATGGAGCGCATCCTGGCTCTGGCAACGCAGCCGGACGACTTAGTCCTTGACTCATTCGCTGGATCTGGCACCACCGGCGCGGTAGCACATAAGCTAGGTCGTCGCTGGATCATGATCGAAAAATTCGACCACTGCAGTACCCACGTTGCCCCCCGCATGAAAAAGGTGATCGATGGGACCGACCAAGGCGGGATCAGCAAGTCCGTTGGGTGGAAGGGCGGCGGTGGCTTTCGTTACTACCGGCTCGCGCCGAGCCTGCTCAAGCAGGACAAGTGGGGGCGGTGGGTGATCAACGACGAATACAACCCCGAAATGCTCGCCGAGGCGATCTGCAAGATCGAGGGCTACCGCTACGCCCCCAGCGACTCGCTCTACTGGCAGCACGGCCAAAGCACGGAGCGGGCCTTCATCTACGTCACCACCCAGACCATGACCCATGAGCAGCTCCTCGACCTGAGCGACACCGTCGGCCCCGACCGCACCCTCCTCGTCTCCGCGATGGCTTTCCGCGGCGCGCGCGAGCAGGATTACCCGAACCTCACTCTCAAGAAGATCCCGCACCAGGTGCTCAACCGCTGCGAGTGGGGCCACGACGACTACAGCCTCAAAGTGGAGAACCTCCCCCAAAGGTCGATGGTCGAAGGTCGATTGTCGAATGGCGAAGAAGAGTTGGGGAATGACGATTCTCGAATGTCGAAGGTCGAGCAAGCCCCTCTGTTCGAGGAGGTGGACTCGTGACTGAAGCAGAGATGAAGGCCAGGACGAAGAAGTTCGCCTTGGACTGCCTAACAGTTGTGGACACCCTGCCGAGGAATAGGGCATGCGAAGTCTATGGCAAGCAACTCATTCGGAGTTCGTCTTCAGTCGGAGCAAACTACCGCGCAGTATGTAGGGCGAAATCGGACGCGGACATGTGCTCCAAGCTGAGCATCGTGGAAGAGGAAGCCGATGAAGCTGGGTATTGGCTTGAGCTCCTCATCGCGAGCGGCAACCTCAACGCAAGTTCCGCAGCGCATTTGCTCGATGAAGCGGATCAGTTGACCGCCATAGTCGTGGCCGCGCGAAAGACGATTCGACGTCGACAGTCGACAATCGACCCTCGACAATTGGAGGCGCAGCCATGAGGCGCGAAGTTAACACCATCGCCAACGCACTCAGCCTTCGCGCGCCGCAGCGCGACTCTCTTGTCGCGCTCGATCGCGTAATGGAGATCGCCCACCCAAGCAAGGTGGCCGATCTGCAGACGGCACTCGACACCATCCGCAGCGAGTACCCAACTGTCACCGACTTCGAGCGCGAGTTTCCCTCGCTCACCTTCGCCCTCGCTACTGGCGTCGGCAAGACGCGCCTCATGGGCGCATTCATCGCCTACCTGCACCTCGCCCACGGCATCAACAACTTCTTCGTTCTCGCCCCCGGCCTCACGATCTACCGCAAATTGATCGCCGACTTCACCCCCAACACTCCCAAGTACGTGTTCGAAGGCATCGGCGCCTTCGCCGCCAATCCGCCGAACGTCGTCACCGGCGACAACTACAACCAGCCAAGCGCCGTCGCCGGCTCCCGAATTCCCGGACTTGGCGGAGACGTGACGATAAACGTCTTCAACGTCAGCAAGATCAACAGCGAAGTGCGGGGCGGCAGAGCGCCGAAGATCAAGCGCCTCTCCGAATACATTGGCCAGAGCTACTTTGAATACCTAGCCGGGCTCGAAGACCTCGTCCTGCTCATGGACGAATCCCACCGCTACCGCGGCAGTGCCGGCGCCCGTGCAATCAACGAGCTCAAGCCGATTCTTGGTCTAGAGCTAACCGCTACGCCGTTTACGGAAGGTTCTAAAGGAACGGTTCCATTCAAGAATGTCATCGTCGACTACCCCCTCGCCCGCGCGATGGAAGATGGCTTCGTCAAGGAACCCGCTGTCGTCACCCGCAAAGACTTCAACCCTGCGAGCATGTCCGCCGAGCAGATCGAGACGCTGAAGCTGGAAGACGGTATCCGTCTTCACGAGAACGTGAAGGCGGAGCTCGCGACGTACGCAACAAACAACGGCCGCGAACGGGTGAAGCCGTTCGTGCTCGTCATCGCGCGCGACACCGCCCATGCGGGTGAGCTCCTCAAGAAGATCGAGTCCGACTCCTTCTTTGGCGGGCAATATGCGGGCAAGGTGATCCAAGTCGACTCCAGCCGGACGGGTGCAGAGGAAGACGAGATGATTGAGAAGCTCCTCACCGTGGAGCAGGCAAAGAACCCGGTCGAGATCGTTATCCACGTCAACATGCTTAAAGAAGGTTGGGACGTCACCAACCTTTACACGATTATTCCTCTTCGCGCAGCGAACGCGCGTGTGCTCATCGAGCAGTCCATCGGACGCGGTCTCCGCCTGCCATACGGCAAGCGCACCGGTGTCGAGGCCGTCGATGGATTGAATATCGTCGCCCACGACAAGTTCAAGGAGATTATCGACGAGGCGAACCGCCCCGACTCTCAGGTCCGGGTTAAGCAGCTCATTATCTCTGATGAGACTCTCGACCGCGGCACGCGCACGGTGATCGCCGAACCCACGATTGAAGCTAAGCTCGGCCTCACCCCTCCATCTGATGGCGAGACGTTAAAGCAGAAGCCCCTATTTGAGAACGAACAACAGCAGCAAGCCGCTCGCATCACCTTTGAAGTGCTAAAGACTCTTCAGACGAATCCTGAACTTGCCCCTACGACAAGCTATCTAAGGAGGCCGGAGGTTCAAGCCCTCGTCGTTCGGGAGGTTCGCAAACAGCTTTACCTCGGCGAAGGCAAGCTCGAGGGACTCGACGAACCCGAATTCATCGAGCAAATTGTCGCTAAGACTACGGAGTTCGTAGAACAGCAGACGATCCCGATCCCGCGCATCATCGTCGTGCCGAAGGGCGAGCAAGACGGCCGTTTCGAGCCCTTCACTCTCGACACCTCCGCTATCCGCTTCCAGCCACCGGCCGACGAGCTGTGGAAGCATCACCTGCGGACTAACAAGCAAACGGTCATCGGCGTCACTATGACTGGTGCGCGCGAGGCGCGCCTCGAGGATTACATCGTAAGCGGCCTAATCGGCTTCGATGACGTCTGCTATGACTTCAACGCCGATCTCCTGTATGACCTGGCCGGCCAAGTCGTCCAGCACATGCGCAGCTATCTGCAATCAGACGAGGACCTGGAGAGAACCTTACGATTCAATCAGACGGAGATCGCGCGCAACATTCATTCCCAGATGGTGAAGCACTACCGGAGCGAGCCAACCGAGCACGAGGTGAAAGTCAGCCGCGGATGGCAGGACCTGAAGAAATGCGCTTTCACGCTAGGTAAGTCTGAGTCTTTTCGAGACTTTAGAGAGACTCCCGCCGACAAGACCAAAATCGCCCAGCACGTCTATGTTGGATTCGAGAAATGCCTCTACACCGAGCAGAAGTTTCACTCGGACACCGAGCGCCTGTTTGCCGTGATCGCCGACCGTGACTCTCAGCGATGGTTTAGACCCGTTGCCGGTCAGTTCCAGATTTACTATCGAGTCGGCCACGAGGTGCAGGAATACTGCCCCGATTTCGTAGCCGAAACCGACACGGAAATTCTAATGGTTGAAACGAAAATGCGGAAAGACTTGGACTCGCAAGAAGTTCGAGCGAAGGCCGCTTCAGCGAGGGAATGGTGCAAGAATGCTTCAGCCTATGCGGCCGAGCACGGTGGCAAGGGTTGGCGATACCTGCTGCTGCCGCACGATGCAATAGCGCCCAACATGAGCTTAGACGGCTTAATAGCAGCGTCGCTTTAACCGTTCCAATAAGCTTTACCGTTAGCATTCGCGTTCAGCTTTGCCTGATTCTTGCGGCCGGCGGCATCGAGACGCTGCTCCTCAAGCTCCTGTTTGATTGGCATCATCGCTCGGACAGCATCAACCCGTTCACGAACTTTAGGCACGCCCCGTTTACAACTCCGCCGGCATAAACGCATAAACTGAATCAGCTTCGAAGTTCTACCAGATGAACCCGACCGCAGCGCACCGAGTAAGACGGCAAGATCGATCCTATCGGCTCACGCAGATTTTTATGAAATTTTCTTATATCGCTAAAGACTATCTATAGTCCTGCCAATAACTACAGTGGCGTTGAGCAAGCGTATCGATTTGCGACTTGATCAGCGTTAGCCAAAACAAACCTCAGGGAGGAATATCGACAATGAAAGCTGGACTAGGAGTAATGTTTACCGGAGCGAGCGGCAAGGCCGCTAACGCCGTATTTAGAGAGACGTCGGAAGGCACCATCGTTGGCCCGCGAGTGACCCCAAGGAACCCGAGAACACCTGCGCAACAGGCTGTACGAGCCGCGATGACGAAAGCTTCCCAGAGCTTCCAGACCCTCACCCAAGCCCAAATCAAGGCTTGGAACAAGTACGCCCTGAAAGGACAGGTCAACAATAAGACCACTCACAAGCCTAAAACTAGGAGCGGAATCAACGCTTATCTTGAGCTCGCATCTAAGTACTATCTGGTCAACGGCTCCGGCACCGCGCCCGCCACGCCGCCAGCCCTTCCATTCGTTGCCGACGACGTTACCTTCACCGTTACTGCAAGTGCTGGAACACTCACCGTTACTGCGTCGGGACCAAACAACGCTGGCGTGAAGACCGAGTTCCTTATTCAAGAGCTTGCCAGCCCAGCCCGCAAGCCCCAGAAGGGCGGCTACCGAACGAATAGCTACCATGCATTCGTCGCTGGCACCCTCGATTACGACATCGAAGTCGATCCGGGCTACTATGCCGTCGGCTACCGATTCGTCAACACTGCCACCGGCCAGCAAACCCTCACCACCTACTTCACCGACATTCAACAGGTCGCCCTCGCCCTGTCAAAGAAGAAGGTCGCCTAAAGACTCGCCCCCTCCACCGGAATCCATGCCGGTGGAGGCAGGAACGAACACCGAACACCTCACTCTAACGACTGACGACTGGCGACTGACGACTGGCGACTGGCGACTGACGACCGATGACTAACACTAAACACCGAACACCTAACTACCCGAACGCCGAACGCCGAACACCTAACGCCGAACGCCGAACACCGAATACCTAACACCGAACCACCGAACTCCATTCTCCATTCTCTATTCTCTATTCTCTATTCTCTATTCTCTATTCTCGTATCCCCCACCGCCAACGCCATGAAAGCAGCACTCTCCATCGCATTTGAAAACCTCCGCGGCAAGGCCGGAAACGTCGTCATCCAAGGCGGACGCTCCGGACTAGTCCTTCGCCCTCGCGTAACGAGCCGAAACCCCAGCACCGCAGCTCAGCAAAGCATCCGCTCCGCGATGAGCAAGGCCGCCGCGACCTACAGCACCCTCAATTCATCTCAGCTCGCCGCCTGGGAGAACTACGCCAACACCCAGGTGAAGGTGAATCCAGTCTCTGGAGCCGTTTACCACCCAAGCGCTAATGCCGCATTCGTGGGGCTCGCCACCAAGTTCCTTCAGGCGACACCAGGCGGAAGCATTCCGACCACTCCCCCTTCGAGCGCCTTTGCCGGAGACTCCGTCGTGGTCACCGTTAGCGCAAGCGAGGGTGCCATAACCTTCACCGCCAGCCGGAGCAATGCCCTCGGCGTCACCACCGAGCTGCTCCTCCAGCCACTTGCCTCTCCTGCCAGAAAGCCAAAGTTCCGCGACTACCGAACTCAAGCCTTCCAAGTCTTTGCCCTCGCCCCACTGACCCGCACCATCACCGTACCAGCGGGCTATTATGCCGCCGCCTACCGCTTCGTCGACGTCGCCACCGGCCAAGCCTCTCCCCTCGTACCGGTCGCGATCATCCAGCACGTCACCGCAGTGTTAGAGGAAGAGAAGAGAGCCGCCTAAGCTGAAGGCTTGCCCAGGACGCCCCAACACCCGAGGTATCCACATCTCGACATCCCAACATCTCCACATCTCCACATCCTGACGACTGACGGCTGACGGCTGACGACTGTCGACTGGCGACTGGCGACTGTCCACGACCAACCACCGAACGCCGAACGCCCGAGTGCCCCTCTCCCAAAGTAAACTCGGGCAAATGTCCGATCTAGGCCGCCTCGAACAGGTCCCCCCTCCGCGATGTCTGGACTCGCGAAGACACCGGCTTCTCTCGCTGGCTTTCCGAGGAAGAGAACCTAAGGCTCCTCTCCGATACCGTCGGGCTCGAACTTGCCCTCGAAAATGTAGAGCAGAACGTCGGCCCCTTCCGAGCCGACGTACTCTGTAAAGCCACCGGCAATTCCGACCACTGGGTACTCATCGAGAATCAGATCGAGCGCACCGATCACAGCCACCTCGGCCAACTCCTCACCTACGCCGCCGGACTCCACGCCGCCACCATCATTTGGATTGCCCAACGCTTCACCGAAGAACATCGAGCCGCCCTTGACTGGTTGAACGAAGTCACCAACGAGGAGATCAGCTTCTTCGGCCTAGAGATCGAGCTCTGGCGCATCGCCAACTCCCCCGCCGCTCCCAAATTCAATATCGTCAGCAAACCAAACGAGTGGGTAAAGCAAGGTTCCCAGCGCAAAGAACGCGTACTGAGCGAACGGGGAACGTTCTACAACGAGTATTGGCAAGCATTCTGCATCTTCGCCGCTGGCAAAGATCCCCTGTTTGGTCAACCTAGGAAGTCTAGCGGTGGAGAGTGGATCAGCTGGGGAGCCGGCAAGAGTGGTCTCAGCTACGTAGCGGTTAATAGTCCGCCCAATCGCTGCATCCGCGTGCGCTTTGCCGCACAAGGCAACCATGCCAAGTCTCTGTACAATGATTTGACGATACATAAGCCGCAAGTCGATGCACTATTTCCAGGTCTCATTTGGCGCGAGCGTCCGGAGGCAAGAGACAGTTATATCGACTGCCAACTCGACGCGGATCCCGAGAATCGTGACGATTGGCCCAGTCAACACCGCTGGCTGCTGGAGCACTTACAAAAGCTTCAACAGGTGTTCTCTCCGCTGATTACGAGCTAAGAGTAGCTTTGTCCAGCCCCGTCATCCCGACTGAAGCGGAGTGGTCTGCGGACATTTGGTGAGACACTAAGTGGTAGCTCTTCAAAGGAGAAGAAGTGAAACCACGCAGAAGACATTCAAGTGAATTCAAGCTCGATCTTTGTTCGCGGATCGATGCTGGGATT
>JAEVZK010000094.1 GCA_023392285.1 Armatimonadota bacterium
ACAACGTTCTAGAATGGCTCTATAATGTTCTGGAATGGCTCTACATCGTTCTGGAATGGCTCTACAACGTTCAGGAATGGCTCTAAAATGTTCTGGAATGGCTCTAAAATGTTCTGGAATGGCTCTAAAATGTTCTGGACGAACATAAAAAGGCCCTTTTCAGGCCTTGAAATGGGCTGAAACAGCTATAAATTGCCTTCCGAAGGGATTGCCGCTACCAAGCGTAGTGCTCGGGAGCGGTTTTATAGCCGGGGAAGATTTCATCCAGTTTCTTCAAGGTCTCCCCATCCAACGTTATACTAATCGCCTTCTCATTTTCATCGAGCTGCTGCATCGTGCGCGGGCCGATGATGGGCGCGGTGACCACGGGATTGTGCAGCAGCCAGGCGAGAGCGACATCGGCAGGTCTCTCACCTAATTCCCTACACAAATCTTCCCACTTCTCCAGCTTTTCCCGATTCTCGTCGATCTTCTGCTGAACCTGCTCTCCCGCGCGACGGCTTCCCTCTTCCGCCTGCTTGGCAAGGACTCCGCCCAGCAGGCCGCCCGCGAGCGGCGACCAGGGAATAAGGCCGAGGCCATACTTTTCGCAGGCCGGAATCACCTCAAGCTCGATCGTTCTCGCGTTCAGGTTGTACAGCGACTGCTCACTCACCAATCCCATAAAGTGCCGCGATTTCGCCGCCTCGTTTGCGGCAGCGATGTGCCATCCCGCGAAGTTGCTCGAACCGACATAAAGGATCTTGCCCTGGCTGACGAGCGTCTCGCACGCCTGCCAAATTTCCTCCCACGGTGTGTTGCGGTCTATGTGATGAAACTGATACAAATCAATATAGTCCGTCTGCAAACGGCGAAGCGACTCGTCACAAGCTCTCCGTATGTTTTTCGCGCTCAGCTTGCTCTCGTTCGGCCAATCACCCATATCGCCGTAGAGTTTCGTGGCAAGCACGACCTTTTCACGGTGCCCGGACTTGGATAACCACCTTCCGATGATCTGCTCAGTCCATCCTTCTCCCTGTTTCCAGCCGTAGACGTTGGCGGTATCGAAAAAATTGATGCCGTCATCGATCGCCTTGTCCATGATCGCGTGGCTTTCTTCCTCGCTCGTCTTCGGGCCGAAATTCATCGTGCCCAAGCAAAGGCGGCTAACTTTAAGGCCGGAGCGGCCAAGCTGCGTATATTCCATTCCTTCGCGTACTACGAGAGAAGTTTGCGCTTGTTTGCCCCCATTTGAATCGTTTTGTGCTCGGAGGCGGTTTAATTCTTTGCAGTGTCAGCCGCCGCAGATCCCCCAAAGCCTTCCTCGAACCCGAAGGGGGGCTCAACCGTCGCCGCGGCAGGCTGGATTATGATGGCGAGCCTGCTTGTCAGCCGCTTGCTGGGCCTGCTGCGGGATACGGTGATGGCCGCGAAGTTCGGCATTCAATTCGATACGGACAGCTATCGTCTCGCAGTCACGATCCCGGACACGATCTTCTTCTTGATTGCTGGCGGCGGTCTCAGCTCGGCTTTTATCCCAGTTTTCTCGGAATACTTGCACAAAGATGATGAAGACGGGGCTTGGCGGGTGTTCAGTGTGGTGACGACGCTGAGCGCGCTGATGGTGTCGGCGCTCATCATCGTGGCGTGGATATTCGCGCCGAACATTGCGATGTTCATGGCGGCGGGCAAGACGCACACCCTCGCTAGCGGAATGAAGGTTCCGCTGAGTGCGCACGACATCGACCAGATCGTGCTGATGAGCCGCATCATGCTTCCGGCTCAATTCGCGTTCATGGTTGGTTCCGTGCTGCTCGCAACCCTTTATGCACGACGACGCTTCGTGGCGCCGGGTGTGGCTCCGAACATTTACAATGTGGGCATCATCATCGGCGCGATGGTGGGACCCACATTAGGTATCGGGATTGCCGGAATGAGCTGGGGCGCGCTCATTGGGGCGGCGATCGGGAATCTCGTGCTGCCGATCTTTGTCATGTGGCGGCTTGGCGGGCGCTTTAAGCCGTCGGTCGATCTCAAAACTCCCGGCGTCAACAAGTTTTTCAAGCTGTTGCTGCCGGTGATTTTGGGTTTTAGTCTTCCGAGCGTGGCCGCCCTGATCACGCAGAAGTTTGCGAGCCAATACGGCGAGGGCGTGAATACCGTGATGACGCTTTCGAACAACCTGATGCAGGCGCCGCTCGGCATCTTTGGGCAGTCCCTCGCCTTGGCGGCTTTCCCGGTGCTCGCGCAGTTCTACGCGATAGGTGCGATGGACAAGTATCGCTTCCAGATTTCGCGTACGCTTCGCACGGTGATCTTCCTCGCGGTGCCGAGTTCTCTGATCCTCTTCGCTCTGGCGCCCGAGGTGGTGCAGGTGATCTACGGTTATGGCAAGGCCGCGACTGGCGGGCAGAAGGTGCCGGTCTGGATGGGGCCGGACATGCCCTTTGAACTCGCTCGGGTCGTCGTCGCGCTCCGTTGGTTCACGGTCGGAATCGTTGCGTGGTGTGTGCAGCCCGTTTTAATGCGAGGCTTTTTCTCGGTCCACCAGACCTTGCGCCCGGTGGTGATTGGCACGATTATGACGGGGCTTTTCATTGCGATGTGCTGGGGCATGACGGGCAGCGGCCTCGGCTACACGGCTCTGCCGATCGCGACCAATATCGCTGCGATCTTGCTGGCCATCTTCCTGTACTTCGCGCTGGAGAAGCAGATCGATGGGAAGCTCGATCGAAGTGGCATGGTGGTGACTTTCTTGAAGAGCTGCGTGGCGGCTGTGGTGATGGCGGGAGTGGGCTGGGCAATCTTCCGCGTCCTTAGCCACGATATTCGCAAGGTGCTTCTGGTTGCGGAGTTTCTGGTCGTGTGCACAGCCTGCGCGTGGGTGTATTACTACATTTCAAGGCTGCTCAAGATGCCGGAGACTGAATATCTGGATCGGGCGCTGAAGCGGATGGACCGTCGCAAACGGCCGATATCGCAGATCGAGACCACCGACGAAGCTGGATAAATCTTCACAATCAGATTGTAAGCTGGTGGTGTAGTGACAACTATGCGAAAGCTTTCTACCTCGCTGCCCAATTGCATCCTGCTCTTGATCACCTCCTTTTGGTTGGTCGGCTGCCATGCGGCGGCGGTTGGATCGACTTCAATTCGCGTCATCAATGCCTCTTCGGTGTCCGACATTGCTGGCTACGCCACCGGTCCGGGAGCTCCTTTCGCGTTTGGCCGTAATGTGGCCGCGGGAGAGGCGAGTTGCTTCACCAACGTCGCTCCGGGCCCCCTTCAATTTCAGATTGGAAGTGGCATTCCGGGGGAGGATCCGGATGTCATCACCTATGCGACCGGCGAAGTGACGATTAATGGAGGCGGAGGAACGCTTGTGGGCTACGGGACGGCATCTGATTTTGGCGTTGGCTTTCTTCAGCACCCGAATTTGACCACGGGTGAGAGTTCAATTCAAGCTTTTTTCACTGGCTCGGGCAGCAGCTTTGATTTGTATGCGATCGCGAGCGGCGGCTCGGCTTCTTCCACCAATCTGATCGGCAATGTTTCTAGTTCG
The DNA here is from genome assembly GCA_023392285.1 of Armatimonadota bacterium. Taxonomy (GTDB): domain Bacteria; phylum Armatimonadota; class Fimbriimonadia; order Fimbriimonadales; family Fimbriimonadaceae; genus JAEVZK01. The sequence continues at coordinate 3,542 of JAEVZK010000094.1, forward strand.
CATCGGGGTTCGTCTTCTGTCGCGACCTTCCCGGCCGGGACGTACGAGATACTGATCACGCCCGCGAACCAGCCGACGGTCACACTTGCTACCATCCCGTCTCTCGTTGCGATCTCCGGACGGCATTATGTCGTGACGATCGGCGACGATCCTACTGCAGCCTCAGCCGTAAGGGAGTGCGACGATTCAGGACCGACTACTGGAGTCTTCGTGAACGCGATACCCGACGGCGGAGCATTCTCGTTCTCAGTCGGCAACATCAGCCTAAGCTCCGGAACGGGTTACGGCAATTCGGGCACTCAGGGCGATCTCTCCAGCATCGCAGATGGTGAGCCGCACCAGATTGTCTTGACACGAGTACAGGACCAATCCACCACGAACGGCACCGCGACCCTGGTCGGACTGCGCGACTACACCTTCTTCGCGATCGGGAACGTGGCGGACCAAAACTTGTCGGTCGTCATAAAGTCAATGCCGTACGGGTCAAGTGCTGAGCCTGGGCGGTGGTCTCCAGCCGTGGTGGATGGCATTTCGGGAACGGCAGTTGACGTTTACCTTGTTCCAAATGGATCCAATGTTGGCAGTTCTTACCTGCTTGGCTCACCTCATTTTGGAGATTTGATTATCGCCTCGGACCAAGTCACGGGCAGTTACCGCTTCATCATCACGCCAGCGGGCCAGCCGAGTGTAACGCTGGCCCAAAGCGTCCTCTTTACCCCTACTTCTGGGCTGCGGAAGACTGGCGTTCTGACTGAAAACGCCAGCGGAAATGCCTCGGTGGTATTGATCAACCGCTAAGCCTACTTGGCCAGATTAGGATTGCTAGCGGCATAGTCGTCGGCGTTCTCCTTGGTGACTCTGGTCGTCGAGAGAACGATTCGCTTGCCCTTTGGCATGTTGCCTTTCAGAATTTCGGCTGCGACTTCAATTCCCTTTGCTCCAGGAGTTGGATATTGGAAAGTCGCATCCAGCTTCCCTGCCTTGATCAAGTCTATAACCTCTGTCTGGCAGCCGTCGATTCCAACGAAGATTGGAGCTGGACCGGTTGGATTTGCGGCGTCCCAAGCCAATCTCGCACCGATCGCCATCTCGTCATTGTGCGCGTAGACACAATCGATGTGCTCGCCCTTTTGCAGGAACGATTCCATGTAGCTGCGAGCCTTCTGTCGCTGGTATGAGCAATCGTCTCCCATGATCACATGGATTCCCGGCGACTTGCTCACGATGCTCATAAAGCCATCCCTCCGATCATGGGTCGGGGTGGCTTCCGCAATGCCCTGTATCATCAGCACCGTTCCCTTGCCACCAAGCCTCTCCACCACGTACTTCCCTGCTTCTTGCCCAATCACTCGATTGTCGCCACCGATGAGGCACGTGTACTTGTCGCTGTCGATGCCACGATCGAGCAGAATTACGGGGATCTTCTGATCGAAGGCTTTGTCGACCGACTTCGTCACCGAGGTGTCGTTCGGCGACACCAGGAGCACCTTTGGATTCCGTACGAGGAACGTGTCGATGATATTGTTTTGCTTTGCGGAATCGCCGCTCGCATCCTGCTCCTCAAAGGCAAATTCGCTGCTGTGCTTGGCCGCCTCCGCTTTCATGGTGGCGTCAAACACCTTGCGCCAAGGGTCTTGAGAGTTCGCTTGAGAAAAAACCACAAGCGGCTTCGCGCCATCGGAGTTCGCAGATGGCGCATTGGAAGCTCCAGATGTTCCTTTATCTGCGGAGCATCCGGCTAGAACGATCACGGCGAGGAGGGGGAGAAGGGTCTTCATGATTCTTGTTTTCTTCCTAAGCTTTGCAGATATACAGCAATTAGAATAACGATTCCTTTCCATCCCATGCCAACGTAAGTGTTCACTCCCTTCAAAATAAGGAGAACATTCAGGCAAACAATAAAGAGCGCGCCGAGAAAAGTGCCGACTAAGTTGCCGTAGCCGCCAAGCAGCGACGTGCCGCCCACCACCACGGCGGTGATGGCATCAAGTTCGTAACCGACTCCCGCTCCGGGATCGCCGTTGGTGTTGCGAGCGGTAAAGATCAGCGCGGCTGCGGCAATGCAAAAGCCATTGATGGCGTAGGCAGCGATCCGCACCCGATTCAAAGGCACACCGGAATAGAGCGCAGCCTTTTCGCTTCCTCCGAGTGCATAGATGCGGCGGCCAAAAACGGTGCGCCAAAGAACTAGGGCCGCGATCAGGGTAACTGCCACCATGACCCATGCATTGGTGGGTACGCCGAGCCTTGGAATGAGAAGAAAGTCGAGTTTCCCTCCGAAGCCGCTGACGGTTCCATTATCCGTATACACGTAGGCGATGCCACGGAGGCTGACCATCGCGGCCAGGGTCACTACAAATGGCTCCATGCGGGTGACGCTGATGATGCCGCCGATGAGGGCACCAATTCCAGTGCCAAGCAGGAGGATAAACAGGATCGTGACCGGAGTCGAGGTGCCTCTGAGCAGCCAAGTCGCGGCCACACAATTGAGGAGGCCGAGGAGCGAACCGGTGCTTAGGTCGATGCCGCCAGTTAAGATCACAAACGTCATCCCGACGGCGAGCAGCCCAGGCACCGCAAGCTGGTTTAGGATATTTGCGACGTTAGACGACGAGAAGAAATGGGTGAAATCCAGGTAAGCCGCCGCTCCCAGCAACAAGAGGAGACCCACGAAGCCTTGATACTGCTGAAAGGTTGCCAACCAGCTTCGCGTTGGGGCAGGTGCTCGCATGTCGTTAAACCGCGAGGATTCTACCCATCGCGGCTAGTGCGCTTCGGCTGGTGCGCTCATCGCCTTCGGCTTTTTCAAAATCAGGATCGCAGGCGCTGTGCAGACGAAAACAACCAAGATCATGAGGAAGGCATCGTTGTAAGTCAGGGACAAGGCTTGTTGATTCACGGCACCATCAATGGCTTTGAGAGCGGCCTGATGCGCGCTGTAGGCGTCAAACCCTTTGCTCATGAAGCCTTGCTGCATCATGCTGATTCTCTGATCGAAGGCAGGGCTGCCCGGCACGAGGTTTTGTACCAAGTTTGCCCGGTGAAACGCCGAGTGCTGAGCCAAAAACGTTCCAATTACTGCAATTCCAAAAGAGCCGCCCAGCTGACGAGCCAAGTTGATCAAGCCTGAAGCCTGCTGCGCGTCTTTAGGATCGAGGCTGCCATAAGCAACTTGATTGATCGGGGCGAATAGGAAGCCCAGACCCATGCCCCTGAAGATCAGCGCCACCTTGGTGTCCTCGATTCCACTCGCCAGCGTCATGTGCCCCAAATCCCACATGGAATAGGCAAAGATCGCCACGCCGATGTAAATGAGCACCCTCGGATCAACCAAGGGTTTGCGGCCGTTCAACAGACGTCCGCAGACGATCGCCGTGACGCCGGTGGCGATGCCGCCCGGAAGAAGAGCCAATCCGGTCTCGGTGGGCGTGAAGTGGAGCAGCGTCTGCGTCACCAGAGGATAGATGAAGATGCCACCGTACAGACCAAAGCCAAGCGTGATAAAGAGGAAGATGGTCGCTGTGAGCTGACGGTTGCGCAGGACATGGAAGTCCACAACGGGTGCCTTGTTGCGACTGGAAAGCTACCACCAAACAAATACGACAAGGCACACTCCCGCAATGACCGACAGCCGCAGAATCATCGCGCTTTCAAACCAGTCATCCGCGTTGCCCTCTTCCAAGACGTACTGCAGGCAGGCAAGGCCCACGGCGAGGAGCCCAATTCCCAGCCAGTCGACTTTTCCAGTCTTCCGTTCCCCAGGCGGGTCGTGAAGGAAGCTCCAGACCAGGAATGTTGAGACGATCCCGATGGGCACATTGATAAAGAAGCACCAGTTCCATGTGTAGTTGTCGGTGATCCAGCCCCCTAAAGTCGGGCCGAGCGTTGGTGCGACAATGATCCCCATAATGAAGATCGACTGAACCAGCCCCTGCTCTTCTTGCGGGAAGACCTGGCGAATGGTTGCTTGAGCTGTAGACAGCAGCGCGGCGCCCCCTGCTCCTTGCAAGATTCGCCAGATCACCAGTTCCACCAAACTGTGCGATGTCCCGCAGAAGAACGAGGCGACGATGAAAAGCACAATCGAGAACGTCAGGTAATTTCGTCGACCGAATCGTGCGGCAAGGAACGCGGTCATGGGGAGGACCACGACGTTGCTCAAGATATATCCGGTCGCCACCCAGGCAATCTCAACGGTCGTCGCTCCCAAGTTGCCCGCCATCTGCGGCAGAGCGACATTTACGATGGTGGTGTCGAGCACCTCCATAATGGCCGCGGTGATCAGCCCAAGCAGGATGAGCCATCGGTATTTGACGACACTCTCCTCGTGGGCGTCAAAGCTTGCCTGTCTCGTTTGTGAAGCGGATGCCGTCGCCATTCAGGTGTTCCAGGATACTATACGCGCATAGTATCGCCGAAGTCTCTGGGTCTTTTTGGCCCGCTGCATGAGAAACTTGCAGGTTCGCATGACCGCGGGCAAACCTTGCTAAAAACGCTTTACTGTGCTAAAATATCTTCGTGGCTGCAAAGCCAACCGTTGAATTCAAGAAATTGAAACGGGGGACCCGTAACTTTGGGGTGAATGACGTTCTGAGAAGGACGACTAGGG
>JAEVZK010000104.1 GCA_023392285.1 Armatimonadota bacterium
CGGCAATAGCGGTCCCCTTCCCGCCGCCATCTCTCAGAAGATCAATGCGGAAAATCTCGTGGTCTGCTCAGTTCTGAGTGGCAATCGAAACTTTGAGGGCCGAATAAACCAGGATGTGAAGGCGAACTACTTGATGTCGCCTCCATTGGTAGTGGCTTACGCCTTGGCGGGCACGATCGACATCGACATCAGCAAAGACGTCTTGGGCGAAGATCAGCAGGGGCAACCAGTGTATCTAAAAGACATATGGCCGACGCAGGCGGAAATCGCAGAGTATCTGGGATCGAGCGTAAAGCGGGAGCTCTACACGGACAACTACGCGGATGTCTTCAAGGGCGACGACAAGTGGAATTCGATCGAGGTGCATGGTGGCGATCTCTTTGAATGGAACGCCGAATCGACTTACATCAAGAATCCGCCCTACTTCGACGGGATGACCGTCGAATCTCCTGCCCACGTGGAAGAGCTGATCGGCATGCGCTGTCTCGCTCTGCTTGGCGACAGCGTGACCACCGACCACATCTCTCCCGCGGGTGCGATCAAGATGAATTCGCCTGCTGGCACGTATCTCACAAGCCGCGGCGTTCCTGCCCAGATGTTCAATAGCTACGGCTCTCGGCGAGGCAATGACGAGATCATGGTTCGTGGGACCTTCGCGAATATTCGCCTGCGCAACCAGTTGGCCCCGGGCACGGAAGGTGGCTTTACCACCTATCTGCCGACGGGAGACGTGACCTCGATCTTTGACGCCGCGATGCAGTATAAAGCCACGGAGACTCCTCTCATTGTAGTCGCTGGAAAGGAATACGGGACGGGCTCAAGTCGCGACTGGGCGGCGAAGGGCACATTGATGCTCGGTATCAAGGCTGTCTTGGCGCAGAGTTTCGAGCGCATTCACCGATCCAACCTGATTGGAATGGGCGTCTTGCCGCTTGAGTTTTTAGAAGGATGCAGCGCGGAGTCCCTTAAGCTCACGGGCAAAGAGACATTCGACCTCATCGGCCTTCGTGAAGCCGTAGATACGGAATTCGCAAACGGAAAGCTGCTCTACTTGCGCGCTGCAGGCGAGAAAGATGCACAGGAGTTTCAGGTGCGGGTCCGCATTGACACGCCTCAGGAGCTGCTGTACTACAAGAACGGCGGCATCCTCCAGTATGTGCTTCGGCAGCTAATCGGCTCGGCTTAACCTTTAAAATGCGATAGAGGTGGGCCCGGGCGCTTACGCCAACGGCCGGGCCAATCGGGGCAGAAGACCGTACCTCTACTGCGGGCGGCCGGGAATCACACCGCTGTCAGCTGGCGCGGGCGGTACGTCTCGGGAATGAGTTGCCTCATCCTCTTGGGCTTTACGCCCAAGTTCGGCCGACATCTGCCGACTTTCGTGAACAGATCGCGAAAGCGCCGTGCCAGTTGCCGTCCAGCGCTCTGTCGTTTCATACTGTCGAGTCGCGTAGTCGCCGAAGGTGAGAAACATCAGGCTGAACATCACGAAGCCAGCAGCCGCCCACATCTTCGTGAGCTTGGTCGCATACTTCAAACCCATAAAGAACATCATGACGAGGGCAGCCTTGAATGTGGCAATGCCCATGGCAATGAAATTATTGATCATGGTGCCATGGAGTGTCACCGGCCCCATGTGAATATCGCCGAAGTGCCAATAGGAAGCCCAAACGGTGAGGAACATGGCGACAAGCAAACCCACCAGCGTCCGCGCATAAAGTGAGGGCTGATGAATGTGCAAGGTGTGCTCTTGCGCCGGTCTTTCTATTGCTTTATGGGTATGTCCGTGTGCCATGACTTATCCGGGAATTAGGTAGAAAAGTGGGAAAAGGAAGATCCAAACAAGGTCGACGAAGTGCCAGTAAAGGCCAACCATTTCAGTGCCGGTGAAGTCCTCGGTGACTGATTTTGCACCTTTCTTCCAAAGATACATCAGCGCGAGAATGACTCCGATTCCGGCGATGATATGGATCGCATGCAGTCCGGTCATTCCGAAGTAGAGGCTGAAGAATATCTGCGCGGCGCGCGGATTGGCTCCATGCAAGGCTTCGATGTTGGAACCGAAGCCGACGCCCGGATACAAGTTTTCGTGGAACTTGTGTGGCCACTCGAAAGTGAATTTGATTGCAAGGAAGATGCAAGCGCATACTACGGTGATTCCGAGAAACCGTAAGACCTGCGTCTTGTTGCGAATCTGCGCAGCGCGAACTGCCATCACCATCGTAAACGAACTGAACAGCAGGATTGTGGTGTTGATCGAGCCCCACGTCGGAAATCGCTCCGCATGGAAGAGATTGTTCACCCACCCGATCAGCGAGTCCGCGGAGGTCTGACTGAGCTCTTCATGGGCAAGGAAAAAGTCTTGCTGGTAGTTCCAGCGATAGATCACGTAGGTGAGGAAGAGTGCGCCAAAGAACATGACCTCCGTGCCGAGGAAGGTCCACATCCCGACAAGGTAGCTCTCGTTCTGTTGATCGATATTTTCGAACTGGTGGTGCACATGCACGGGCATGTCTTCGTGTTCGTGTCCGTGAGCGATCGTCGCCATTCTTAGTCCTTAGCCTCTCCAACGATTTCCAAATCTTTATCCTGCAGTTTGCCCTCGCCGGGATGCGTCATCTCGCCGGTTCCCCTCTGCTGCTCGACATGATCCACGTGAGTGAACTCGTAGACTTCGTCGGTCACGATTGGAGTGGCGGCAAAGTTGCTCGTAATCGGCGGCGACTGAGTTTCCCACTCAAGTCCGTGCGCGCCCCAGGGGTTTGCGCTTGCTCTTCGTCCGTTCTTACCCAGTGAAGCAATCAAGTAGAACGCCGGGACCACCAGACCGAGAGCCAACGCCGATGCGCCGGCCGAGGACATGATGTGGTACGGCTGGAACTCCGGTGCGGTGTAGTACAGGTGATACCTACGTGGCATGCCCAAGAAGCCGAGGATGAACTGCGGGAAGAACGTTAAGTTGAAGCCAATGAACACTAGGAGCGCATTAAACTTGCCCCAAGTGTCGTTGAACATTCGCCCCGTCATCTTTGGCCACCAGTAGTGAACGGCACCCAAGAATCCCATCATCGAGCCGCCAACCATGACGTAGTGGAAGTGCGCGATGACGAAGTAGGTGTTGGTCAGGTGAACGTCGGTGCCCATGCTCGCCAGAAACAGACCAGTAAGGCCGCCCACCGTAAACAAGCCGAGGAAGCCGATCCCGTAAATCATCGGGGTCTGCAGCCGGATCGTGCCCTTATACATGGTGGCGGTCCAGTTAAAAACCTTGATCGCCGATGGTACCGCCACAAGGAAGCTCACGAGTGAGAACAGGACCCCCTGGTACATCGACTCGCTCGAAATGAACATGTGGTGTCCCCATACCAGGAAGCTGAGAGCTGCGATGGCTAAGCTGGAAAAGGCCACGAAGTGATAGCCAAAGACGCGTTTTCGACTGAAGTTCGCTATCAGTTCCGACACCACACCGAAGCTGGGCAGAACCATGATGTAGACCGCCGGGTGGCTGTAGAACCAGAACAGGTGCTGGAACAGGACCGGGTCGCCACCAAGTTCTGGTGAGAAGATGCCAAGGTGAAGAGTTCTCTCGGCGAAAACTAGCAGCAGCGTGATCGCGATGACCGGCGTGCCGAGGAGCATGATGACGGAGGTCGCATACATGGACCACACGAACAGCGGCATCCGGAACCAAGTCATGCCCGGCGCACGCATCTTGTGCACCGTGACGATGAAGTTCATGCCGGTCATGATGGAGCTGAAGCCGGAGAAGAAGATTCCGATGATGACGAGGCTGACCTGTGAGTTGCTGTACAGGGAGGAGTAAGGCGTATAGAACGTCCAACCCGTGTCGACGCCGCCCGTCATCAGGCCGATCATGATGAGCACGCCGCCCAGCATGAACACATACCAACTCGCCAGGTTCAATCGTGGGAAGGCAAGGTCCCTCGCCCCAATCATCATCGGCAAGAAGAAGTTGCCGAAAACTGCCGGAATCGACGGAACCAGGAACAAGAAGATCATCACGATGCCGTGCGCCGAGAAGATCTTGTTATAAGTCTCGTTCTCGAGCATGACGCCAGACGGTGAGGTGAGCTCAAGCCTGATCAGGGACGCAAAGATTCCTCCGATCAGGAAGAAGAATGACACCGAAATGAGATACAGGATGGCAATCCGCTTATGGTCACCCGTCAGCAGCCAACTCCTAACCGTATGCTCGGAATTGAGATAGTTTTTGGGTGGTGGCGTACCTCCCATCACTCTCTCGTCCGCTGCAATTGTCGGTGCGCTCATCTATCTCCTTCCTGGCGCGCATTAATCGCGCCTACTGAAATGTTTCCTCGTTGCTCTTCTGTCATTCTCTCGCGTGCGCCGATGGCTCCCACTGCGGGAACCGGCTTCACCGGTGCTTGACCGCCCATCTCGCCTGACTTCAGATCTTCAGCGGTATTCGCGGCCGCCGTTCCCAATGACTTCATATAGGCGAGAAGGTTCAAGACGTCGCCTTCACTGATCTGACCAGCGTAGGCTGGCATCGTGTGATAGGCATAGCCTTTGGTAATTCGATTATACGGGTTCAAGATCGATTCCCGCAGGTAAGCGTCGTCCGCTTTCGCACTGGAGCCATCGGTAAAGCTTCGCGTCGTTCCTGCGAGTCCGTATAGTGTTGGTCCACGCTCGGTATCTCCACCCGTGTGGCAATTGCCGCAACCCAACTGAGCGAATTTACGAGCACCCGCTTGAACCATGGTGATCGGACGCGCATCGTTGCCACCATTGGCCATCCAGGCGGCAAACTCCTTGGGTTCCATCGCCACAACCGTACCTACCATTTCGGAGTGTTGGGTGCCGCAGAACATGCCGCAGAACAGGTGGTAATTCCCGACCTTCGTCGGGGTGAACCATACAGACGTATAGCGGCCGGGGACGACCTGGTATTGGACCCGGAAGGCGGGCACGTAAAAGGCGTGGATAACGTCTTGCGAGATCATCGTCAGCTTGACCGGCTTTCCAACCGGAACGTGGAGCATGTTGTTTTCTCGCACTCCGTTCGCATGCTGAATGTGCCACATCCACTGCTTGCCGATGACAAAGATCTCCGTTGCGTCTTTAGGTGCAGAACGCATGTCCACGAAGACGTATGCGCCACCAAAGAAGACGACAAGTCCGAGCAGAAGGGGGATAACCGACCAGGTGATCTCCAGCGGCAGATGCTCATGAACCGGCCGTGAGCGATCGACCTTGGTTCCCTGTCGATACCGAATCACGAAGATGAGGATCGCCACGGCGACGATCGTAGTGAAGAAGAGCGACAGCGCGCACAACGTGTAAAAGATAATGTCGTGCTCGCCGGCAAGATTGGAGGCTGATGGGGGTGACAGCGGGAAGTTAAACATATGCTAAGCCACGCCCCCAGTCAACACGTCGTTTTTCTTCTTCCTTTCGCTCATAATCATTCGTGCGATCCAAAGGCCGAGCAATACGGCAAACCCTGCGGAGATAATCCGGATTCCATTTTCTATGGCAGCGCTGCGAGTCTGCGTCGCGTGATCCATCGTGATACATGCCACCAGGTTGGGCTGGACCTTACGCCCAATTTTCCCTTCCTGCGCGACAGTCAACATGTTATTGAGAAAAGCGGCGGGATAGTCGCTGTCGATAATGTAGCTGCTGATCGTCCCATCCTTCGTCAACACCACCAGCCCTGCCGGATGGTTGATGCTCTTCTCCTTCTGGTCATAAACCCACTTGAATCCGATGGAGTCCGTCAGCCGCCGAATGTTCTCCAAGTCTCCGGTGAGCAGGTGCCACCCGTGTGCGGAGGCATCTCTCCGATAAAGCTTTTCTGCGGTCTTCCATCGGGGTGCCGTCACGGATGGGTCTTCGGCAGGATTGATGCTAAGCAGAACCACGTCGTAGTCCGTTCCGACCGTCTTCTTATCGATTCCGATCGTTGCCTTCAGCAGCGAATCTGTCGAGATTCCACACACGCCGTGGCACTCGAAATACATGGGCATCACCACAAGCGGCCTCTTCCCAAGCAAATCGCCAAAGCGGACGGTGGTGCCGTCAGCTTCTTGGAACGTTGCATCGGTGGCCACCTTGTTGCCAAGCAATTGATCAACACCCATATGCCGCAGGACATTCTCGTTGAAATTGGCATGGGGAGACGACCCATACTGGCCGAAACCTAGAGCGCTGGCCGCCGTGATGAGGAAACAGAGCAACCACTTCATGGCTTGATCGGGGCCCCTCCGCTAACCTTGGCGGGATTGAGTTCTGGCGCCTCGTCGAGCGTCTCCCCAATTGAAGCCGCCTCACCCCTTGAGTTCTTGCGCGAATAAAGGTCGATGGCTTCCTTGATCGGGATTCGAATCGTCTTCTTGGTCGAATCTGTATAGGTCACCGGACCATCGAGGATCGCATTCTCTCGACGCCGCAGCAGAACGATGTCGGTCTTGGCAGTCTCGTCAGTTTGCAGGAGCGGGTTAGGCTCCGCTGGCAAGTGCCGCGCAAACGGGGCGGTGGTTGTCGAGCCGCCGCTCCAGAACTTATCCCAGCCAACAAAACCGAAGATGAAGATCGCCATGCCGGCCGCTCCGCAGAAGATGACGAATACGAAGAACATACCCACCGATTTGGCTAAGCCCTTGTACTCGACGTCGGCTAACTCATAGCCCATCTCCGTCAGCGGATCTTTGTGTTCCGGTTCGTGGCCGTGCTCATCAGTGCGCATGTTCCGGCACCTCCAAAACTCGTGGATCGTATGACACCAACAATGGATGACGATTGACGTTGATACTAAACACTAGGCCCCATAAGCCTCCTACTCCCAGGAGGGCGAATAAATCCGTCCACGTCGCAGTCATGTAAGGTCGATAGAACGGCTCGATCACGCTGAATTGGTCGACGAACCGGATAAGCAGGATGAACCCGGCGCCCCACGCAAGCTTACTCGGTGTTGCCTTGACCGAAGGCGAGAGAAGCGCGAAGAACGGGATGAAGAATTGACCTAGCACGATCACGAAGCCGAGGTAATTCCAGTGCCCAAGGGACCGATTGATCAGGTAGGTAGTGGTCACCGGCAGGTTGCCGCTCCAGATGATCAGATATTGGGAGAAATTCGTATAAGCCCACAACATCGTCAAGGTCAGAAGCATGTTCCCGTAATCCCGAGTGAGATCCGGATTGATAATTCGATTGTAAGGTGCCTTCTTGGCGTTCAAGCAGACAATGAGGACCGCCATCGCCATGCCCCCAAGTCCCATTGAGCACACAAACCACAATCCGTACATCGTGCTGTACCAGTGCGGATCGATCGACATGACCCAATCGGTATAAGCAAGCGTGACGGTTAAGATCAGGAAGACGAGCCCCGGCGATGCCCAGTTTGCCCGCCACTGCTGCTCTCGGAACTTGCCGCTAGCCTCCTGGAGTTGCACCGAGCGGCGCATTCGGTAGGCATACCAGCCCCAGAGCAGGAAGTAGCCAACGAACCGGAGATAGAACCAACTGAAATAGCTGGATCGGTTCTGCAGGATCGGATCGGCATGAACCTGTTCCGCACGAGCCCAAGGATAGAGATACTTCGCTCCGATAAAGATCGGAATGAAGAGCACCATCATCAAAAGGAGGTTCTTCCAGCCTCCCCCCGCTTCAAAAAGCCGCAGGAGGCTTAGCCCCCATTTCGCCTGAACGATGTGCTGCAAAATCGCCATTCCAAAGCAGCCGAGCGTAAGGGTGAGGAATACGATCACTGCGAACAGCGCACTGTGCAGGGTGGTTTCTGGTGCTGAGAGCCCCAGAATGATCGTGATAATCGTGAAGATCACGCCGATACCGCCGAACATGGCGGCGTACTTCCCTAAGCGGACATCAGCCTGCGGACTCGTGTTCTCGCTCACCGATTTCCTCCTGACGGCTCCGACTGTCGCAGTTTTTGCATATCTTCGGGTGACAGATCCTTTTCAACAGCGTTCTGGCTGTATTGCAGAACGCGAATGTAAGCGGCGATTGCCCAACGGTCTCGAGGTTGAACTCGTGAGGCGTAGCTGAACATCGCACCATAACCGTTTGTGATCACATCGTAAAAATGGCCGACCGGCATCCGGCGTAGGCGGTCGGTATGGTAATCGCCAACTGGTCTGCGCAAGGCAAAACCCCGCTGGGCGATCATGCCGTTTCCGTCTCCAAGCTGTCCATGACAAGGTGAACAGTAGATCTCAAACCGATCTTGGCCCCGCAAGATGAGTTGCTTGGTGATTGGCATTGGAATCTGATCTACCAGCTTCCCATCTTTGTAGCCCGTGTAAAACACCGTATCTTCGCGCAGGTGCCCACGAGCAATGGTTCCCGGAACCAAGGGACGAGAGACCGCTCCGTCTGCAAAGATTTTCGTTCCCGACGGGCTCTTTTCCAACGACAGCGGATTGTGATAGCTGGGCTGAACCCACATATCCGTGTGGCAACCCGCCAGCATCAGCCCGAGACCGAGGAAAAGCAGAGCCTTGGGTCCGATCATTCGATTCCGCATTATTTTTCCACCATGCTGACCTGCAGAGGCTGAAGCGTCTCAAGAAATTCCCGTGTGCCTTGGTCATCGAACAGGGGATCCTTGGCTTCAACGCAAAGGAAGAAACGATCCTGACTCGCTCGCTCGAAACCGGGAGCGTTGAAGATTGGGTGATATGGCTGGGGCAGCATATTCAGTGCAAGCACACTCAAGAAGGCGCTGATCGCGGCAAAAAGAATCGTGCATTCAAAAGCGATTGGAACCGTCTGGGGCAAAGAGTGCAGCGGTCGTCCGCCGACGTTCAGCGGATAATCGATGACGGCCGTGTAGTACTGGAGCAGCCAGCCACAGCACCCGCCCGTCAAGCCAGCGAAGAAGACAATGTAGGGGATCCGGTTCTCGCGGAAACCGGTCGCCTCGCTCAAGCCGTGAATAGGAAATGGCGAATAGCCCTCGATCTTCTTGTAACCCGCATCCCTTGCCGAACGGGCGGCTCGAAGCAGATCCTCGGCCTGTTCGAATTCGGCGATGTATCCGTAACGCGGGTCGACAACAGCTTCGTGATGCATTATTCGCCACCTCCGATTGGCATCGCGGCTGGCTCAGTATCTTTAGAATGGGCAGCCTCTTTGTTGAGCCTGTGGAGCAGATCCTTCATTTCAAACATATTGATGACCGGCATAAATCGAATGAACAGCCACATCAGGAAGAAGAACAGACCGATCGTTCCAAAGAACATCGCGAAATCCCAGAACGTGGGGTAATACATCCGGTCCGAGCTTGGAAGATAGTTCCGTGTCAGAGACATCGGGATGATGACAAACCGTTCGAGCCACATACCGACGTTGGCGAAGAATGCGACCAGCCACACCGCAACGAGATTCTGCCGCAGCTTCGGCGACCACATGAATTGAGGAATGAGGCCGTTGCACAAGATCAGCGACCAGTAAGCCCATGCATAGGGACCTGTAAACCGCCACCAGAGCAAGGCGAATTCGCCCTTTTCGCCGGAATACCAACCGTAGAACGCCTCCAGCATGTAGCCGTAGAACACGATCATTCCAGTGGTCAGCATGATCTTGGCCATCCAGTCGATGTGCCGCATCGTGATCAGCTCTTTCCAACCGTAGATCGCTCTAATTGGAATACCGATATTAAGCACCATGGCGAAGCCGGCGAAGACAGCGCCTGCGACGAAGTAGGGCGGGAAGACCGTGATGTTCCAGCCGGGTACGATGCCGGTCGCAAAGTCATACGACACGATCGTGTGAACGGAAAGAACCAGAGGAGTCGAGAGACCCGCCATCAGGAGGTACGCCTGCTCATACCGATGCCAGTGGCGATTCGCGCCACGCCATCCGAGGGATGCGATGGCAAAGAACTTCTTTGCAAACCCGTTCGTCGCTTTGTCCCGCAGTGTGGCAAAGTCAGGAACCAGGCCGATAAACCAGAAGAGCAGTGAAACCGTGAAGTAAGTGGAGACGGCGAATACGTCCCAAACCAGCGGCGAGCGGAACTGTGGCCAGACCGCAAGAATGCTCGGATATGGGAACAGCCAGTACGCAACCCATGGACGACCCGTGTGCAGGAGCGGATAGAGGCCCGCGCACATAACGGCGAAGATTGTCATGGCCTCCGCGAAGCGGTTGATCGAGTTGCGCCACTGCTGCCGCATCAGCAGCAAGATTGCCGAGATGAGCGTTCCCGCGTGGCCGATACCGATCCACCAGACGAAGTTGACAATGTCGAATGCCCAACCGGTGGGAATGTTGTTGCCCCAAATGCCGATGCCTTGGTAAACCAACCAGCCAATCGACACCATGAGCACGTTCACTAGAAGGAACGCGATGCCTATAACCACAAACCAGGGCTTGTGGTTATGGCGGCGCTGGTCAAGAACGACATTGCCGATCTTTTGGTCGATGGTCGCATAAGTCTGCTGACCTTCGATCAACAATTCGAATTGAGGGTGATCGGTTCTCATCCTTTAAGCCTTGATCTCCGGGTTCGGGTTTCGAATCTTTCCAAGGTGCGCCGTTCGCGGTCGAGTCTGAAGCTCGGCAAGAACACCATAAGCGCGTTCGTCATTTCGTATCTTGGATACCGCGCTCTTCTTATCCGCGATGTTGCCAAAGGTGATTGTCTTGGTGGGACAAGCCTGTTGGCAAGCGGTAATGATTTCGCCATCTTTCGGATCCCTGCCCTGCTTCTTCGCTTCGATTCGCGCGTCATTGATGCGCTGAACGCAGTACGAGCACTTCTCCATGACACCTCGACCCCGAACCGTCACGTCGGGATTGTTGAGAAGCCGGAGAAGCGGGACTCGAGTCTGGTTTTGGCCGTCTTTGGCCGTGAACTGCTGCTGGTTGTCCGTAAAGTTGAGGTAGTTGAACCGGCGAACCTTGTAAGGACAGTTGTTCGAGCAATAGCGGGTTCCAACGCATCGGTTGTAGACCATCTGGTTCAGACCCTCATGGCTGTGCATGGTCGCCCCAACCGGACAAACCGGTTCGCAAGGCGCCTTTTCGCAATGGACGCACATCATCGGCTGGAACACGTAGGTGGGATTTTCAACTGGGTCCCAATCCTCGATCGTGCGATCCCATTTATCTTCGCTTGTGTAATAGCGATCGATTCGCAGCCAATGCATTTCACGTGCGCGCTTGACCTGATCCTTTCCTACAACGGGAATGTTGTTTTCGGCTTGGCAGGCTGTCACGCAGGCGTTGCAGCCAATGCAGGTGTTCATGTCGATGGTCATGCCCCACTGGGGTCCATCGTAGTTGAAAATTTCGTCTGGGTAGACCGACTGCTCTTCGAGCGTTTGATGCTCTCGCGCGGCATTGACTGGAGCCTCTTCGTGCTCTTTCAGCGATCGATTCTTGCGATAATCTTCGATCGTCCCCATGCGGGCGATGTCGCGGCCCTCCATGGAGTGGTGGATCTGCGTGGTGGCGACGGGGTGCGACTGCCGTCCGACCTTCTTCACCTGAACGTCTCCGGCGACGTTCATCGCCTTGGATGTGCGCAGCTTATAGGCATTGAAGCCAATTTCGTTCGAGATAATGCCAGACTTCCATCGGCCGTATCCGAAATGAATCGTGATTGAGTTGTCCGGATGGCCTGGCGTCACCCAAGCTGGACCGACCACACTATCTCCTCCGAGCGTCACTTCGACGCCATCTTCACTCGTCAGATCCAGCGACTGGGCGGTTCGAGGGCTGATGAAAATCGCATTTTCCCAGGTGATCTTGCTTAAAGGTTTAGGAAGCTCTTGAAGCCATCCGATATTTGAGTAGCGACCATCCCAGACCGTCGGGTCGTGATGAAAGTTCAACTCGATACCGGTTAGCGACCGAGCCGGAGCGATCGCGCTGATGCTTGCTGCATTGAACGCGGGTGTCTGTTTTGGATATTTGGTGTTGTGGATCACACCATCGTTTAAGGCGCGATTCCACATCTTATCAAATTCCGAGGCGAAGACCTTGCGATTCTTTGTGCTCGCCTGAAC
>JAEVZK010000110.1 GCA_023392285.1 Armatimonadota bacterium
GGATCGCGAGTCATCATCTCCTCGATATCTTCGAGCTTTCGATAAACCCGATGATCATCGCTTGAGGTGTGGGAGGAGAGCCGGTCTAGGTCCGCCCAAATCAAGGTGGGTCCCTCGCCTCTGCGAGCCTTCCCGAACGCTGCCGTGGCGGCTTCGTGAACTTTGTCGACGTAGCGAGCATCCACTTTCATCACCGCGTCTTCGGCGATAATCCCGAGGTGGAAAGGCAGAAACTTGCCAGTCGGGGTGGAAATCCCATATTTGTTGTCTTCCACCACGATCACCATCGGCAACTTTTCTTGGAAGGCGTAAGCGATCGCCTCATAGAATTCACCCTGACGGGAAGCCGCATCGCCAACAGTCGTGAGTACGGCGGAATCCTTCCCTTCCAATTTCATCGCCCAGGCAGCGCCACAAGCTGGCAACAGATTTCCTGCGGTTGGAGTGGGTACGGAAAAGACGTTCTTCTCTCGGTTGCTATAGTGGCCAGGCATTTGCCGGCCGCCGCTGGTCGACTCGCGCTTCGCAAAGTAGGCGAGAGCGAGCTCGTAATTGCTCATTCCCTTTGCAAGCATCAGCGCGCGATCGCGGTAGTAAGGAAAAATGTAATCGTCGGCTCGCATCTCGAAGGCAAACGCCGCCAAAGCCTCGTGGCCCATACCGCTCACTTGGAACCAGCCCTTGCTTTGCCTTAACAGAATCCCTTCACGACGATCGCCTTCACGGCTCAGCATCATGAGTTTCAGAAAATCGAGCTTGGTAAAGCTCCCGAGATTGGCTGGAACTACGGACATATTTTCGGTTTTGACCTCTTCTTCGTTGAATCGGCCGGCGTACGCCGACAGCTTGCATTATACCGGCGACGAAATTGGACTTGAGGTCCACCGAACTGGGACCGCGCTCTTCGACGGCTACCGGAACGCAGTGGCTGTCTCTATCTCTTCAAATTTAATGCGATACTTCTCCTTCCCCGCGCTGGTCTTCTCGACGGATTCGTATAAGATGCCTACCTTGCCGTCGCTGATCCGGCACATGGATGAATAGGCGAAAGACCCCTCCTTAACTATGAAGGACTGAGGCCATGTCCGTCCGCCGTCTTTCGAGAGTCTCAGGGTTCCGTTGATTCGGCTCGACGAATGATTGGGATTACAGAACAGGAGAACATCCGGGCGGAACGACAGTCGAAGCGTCGAACCTTGGCAGACAGGATCGGTGAGTTGAGGATCGAACTTGATCGACTCCCAAGTATCTCCCCCATCGTGACTCCAGGTGACCAGGCGGTTCCTACGCGAAGCCTGATTGCGAGCATTCATATAGAGATCGCCATTCGCCAGCTCCGCAACCTGAGTTTCATTTGGGTTTGCGCCGTCCAGCCTAGACGCAATCTTGCCGCGCCGCCATGTTTTTCCTTGGTCATCGCTATAGACCGCAAACACCTCATATCTCCCCTGACTGCCTTCGTTCATTGGAAAGACAAGGCGTCCTCGATGGGTCCCCCGCTCCAGCTCGATGCCCATGCCGGGGCCAGAAGCTTCGGATTGCGACGTGGGAGACTTCACCGACCTGCTTACATCCAACGGGTTGCTCCACGTTCGGCCGTCATCATCGCTCCAAATCAGGAATGTCAAGCAAGACGACTTTGGATCAAATCCAGGCCGAGTGGTCCGCTCATTCAGCCCCGACGGATACCGCTGGTACATCAGCCAAACCCGTCCGTGCTTGGTGGCAATTACACACGGATTGTTGAGCGAGTGCGGCTGGTCAGAGGCGATGGTTGCGAGCGGAGACCACTCGCGGCTGCCTCGTTCCCTCCTTCGCATGACCAAAGCGTTGGCGGCTTGATCGCTAACCGACTGCCTCCCTTCCGCAAAGGCAAGCAAAGTTCCTCGATTCGTTCTGCACAAAGCAGGAATTCGAAAGGTGTCATAGTGTCCACCTTGTTCGATTTGACCGCTAACGAAAACATCTTGGGCGCTCAGATTGCGGGTGGGGAGCCAGAGCAGGCTTGCTAATAGCGTCAACATCAAGGCCGTACCCCTGCAAGGCCTCTCGCGATCTTCTCCCCGCCAGCTCTGGAAATCTTGTTGTGGAGGCTCATGCCCCAAGAATACAAAAATTTTCACTGGCGGTTTGTGCCCTCTGATGAAGCTCGTCGATCCGGGAGACCTGCACTGGAAACGTCAAGTGGCTTTCCTCAAAAAAGCTAGGTATAATCTTTGCGTTACGCTCAAAAAGTCAGGATCACCTTTGCCTCCCTTCTATTGTTGTTGGTTCCGCATCGATCTACCTTTGAACCGCAACAAGTAAAACATTAGGAGGCCTCCATTGGCTAAAACTTTATACGTAGGCAACTTGCCTTATTCAACCACCGAATCCGGTCTGATCGAACACTTCTCAAACTATGGTGCGACTAACGCTCGCATCGTCGAAGGTCGCGGCTTTGGCTTCGTGGACGTCGCAGACGACATGCTCGAAACCGCAGTCGGCGATAAGAACCAAACTCAACTCGATGGAAGAACCATCACTGTGAACGAGGCTCGGCCTAAGGAAAATCGCGGCGGCGGTGGCGGAGGCTACGGCGGTGGCGGCCGTTCCGGTGGTGGCGGAGGCTACGGCGGCGGCGGACGGTCCGGCGGTGGGGGAGGCTACGGCGGTGGGCGTGGCGGCGGTCGAGGCGGCCGAGGCTACTAAGCCCTTCCTCAAGTCTTCTACTTTACCTGGCCGTCTCGGATAAGAGACGGCCACGTTTTTCTCATTTACGTCCCGTCCCCTTCACCCCTGATTCAACATGGCTCATAACAGGGCCAACGTCGCTTCATCGGGTCCTTCAAGAAAAGTGCCAAGGGCGCGTTGAAAAATATTTCCCTCGTCTTCATCCATCTTGGCGAAGAGCGTCAGGCTGGATCGAAACTTCATCTCGTCCACAGTGCCAAATATTTCCCTAGCTGATCGACGGGAATGGGATAAACATGCCCGTGTGCACTCGCGGAGCCGCTCACCCAGAACCGGATGGAGCAGGTATGCACGCGCCTCTGCTTGAGATTTGATTCCATAGCGATGCGCCATGGCGCTCTGCCCTAACCCATCCATTTGGGGAAAGATAAACCACATCCAATGGCTCACCTTCTGCCCACGCATGAGTTCGCCTAGCGCTTGTGAGTAAACGTGCTGCTGCGCGTCCAGAAAGCGTTGTAAATCAAAAGGATCGTTCACGTTCTTAGTCAAGGATCGAGTTCACCCTGCGGGGAGCTGCTTCGAAAGTTACCACCCGAACCACCCGAACCACCCGAACCCACCACTCAACGCCAACCATGCGCCGCCACGTCGCAAGTGGGTTAGGCTGGGATCGCAACCAACCTTAATCGAATTATGAAATTTCAGCATCTTCTACAAAGCCTGAAACAATGTATGTCGGGTTGCGGTCAATCAACGACGAGTTGGATGTAACGAGCGTGCATCCGCCAAGGCATACATGAGTAAACGCATTCGAGTGGCAATCGTCGGCGTGGGAAACTGCGCATCTGCCCTCATCCAGGGTGTTGAATTCTATAAAGATGCCGATAGAAGTGAATTCGTTCCAGGGCTGATGCACGTCGAGTTGGGCGGCTATCACATTCGCGACATCGAGTTTGTTGCCGCGTTTGATGTAGCCGAATCAAAAGTCGGTAAGTGCCTGAGCGAAGCAATTTTTGCTGCTCCGAACAACACCTTCAAATTTTCGAAGGTGCCCTGCAACGGTGTGAAAGTCAGTCGTGGTCCCACGATCGATGGACTGGGCAAGTACCTGAAGGAAGTCGTGCGGGAATCGGAGGCGACGCCAGTGGATGTGGCCAAGGTGCTTCGGGATACTCGCGCCGAAGTGGTCATCAATTACCTCCCGGTAGGCTCCGAGGAAGCGGCAAAGTTCTATGCGCAGGCCGCTCTCGATGCGGGTTGCGCTTTGATCAACTGCATTCCAGTTTTTCTCGCGTCAAAAGTCGAATGGGCAGACAAGTTCGAGGCTAAGGGCCTGCCGATCATCGGGGACGACATCAAGTCACAGCTTGGCGCCACCATCACCCACCGGGTGCTCACCCACCTCTTTCGAGAGCGGGGCGTCCACCTCGATCGAACTTACCAGCTCAACTTTGGCGGCAACACGGACTTTATGAACATGCTTGAACGGGAGCGACTGGAGTCGAAGAAGATCTCTAAGACAAGAGCTGTGACGAGCCAACTCGACTACGACATGTCGGACGCAGAGGCGCACGTGGGACCAAGCGATTACGTTCCATGGCTTGAAGATCGTAAGTTTTGCCACATCCGCATGGAAGGTACGACCTTCGGAAACGTTCCTCTTCTCTGCGAGGTGAAGCTGGAGGTATGGGATTCTCCAAATTCTGCCGGAGTCGTCATTGACGCGGTGCGCTGTGCGCGCCTTGCCCTCGACCGAGGAATTGGTGGAGCGCTGCTCGGCCCTTCAAGCTACTTTATGAAGTCGCCACCCGAACAGTATTGCGATAGCGAAGCTTATATGAGGACTGAAGACTTTATCAGCGGAGCGGGGACCGAGTGAGTATTTCGGAGCGAGCCACGGATCGTCGCCAGGCCATTGCTGACCGAGTTAAAGAGCTTGGACCCTGGTTCCACAACATGAATCTGGGCGGGGTCTGGACGGCCCCAGAGCACTTCCTAGGCGATTACCCGAACGTCAAGTTCCGCCGTTTTGAGAGAGTCTTGCCAGCAGACATGGCGGGAATGACGGTATTGGACATCGGCTGTAACGCAGGGTTCTATGCCATGGAAATGAAGCGACGGGGAGCAGCGCGCGTCGTCGGAACTGATTCCGACCCACGCTACTTGGCTCAAGCGCAATTCGCTGCCGAGGTGAACGGCCTAGACATCGACTTTCGGCTTCAAAGCGTCTATGACGTCGCCAAGTTGGGAGAAAAATTCGATCTCGTCATCTTCATGGGGGTGCTCTACCACCTTCGACATCCTCTCCTTGCGCTAGATCTTATTCGTGAGCACGTAGCGAAGGATCTCTTGCTCTTCCAGTCCATGCAGCGAGGCAGCGAAGAGATCGAACCGTTCGAATCCGACTATGAGTTTGAGGAGACCAAGATATTCGATCAAGAGGCTTACCCGAAGATGTTCTTTGTGGAAAATCGCTATTCACACGATCCTACAAACTGGTGGATTCCGAATCGAGCCTGCGCCGAAGCCATGTTGAGGAGCGCTGGATTTCAGGTTGAAGAGCATCCCGAAGCCGAGGTGTACCTTTGCCGCACCGCTCCGCTCGCACCGCTGCCGGATGGACCGCGGGCTGTGCACCCAGCCCCAGGAGCCGACGCTTGATCGAGGCGGTTAAATTTTGGAACGAGCCGAACAACAAATCCCATTGGGACTTTGAGAATCTCGATCCTGAATGGCAAATCTTCTCCGATATGGTTCGGCTCGCGACCGAAGCAGTGGAGGCTGAAAACCCGCAGGTTCTGCGAGTCATGGGAGGCATGTCACCCATCAGCCCCACCTTTGTCCAGAACCTCTGGGCGAAACGAGCCTTGGAAAAGATCGACGCAATCGCCCTTCACGGCTTTCCGCTTGATTGGAATCACTGGACAATTCATCAGTGGCCGGACCGGCTTGCCGAAGTCAGCGCAGTGACCGATCTCCCTTTGTGGGTCACCGAAGTGGGAATCTCCACGTTTGGTGCTGAAGAGGTGCAAGAATGGGGTCTTCACAAGACTGCCGAGCTTCTGATCGGCCGCGCGGAACGCATCCACTGGTATAGCCTATATGACCTGCCAAAGGAATGGCCCGCCACGACCCGCCATCGCGAAGCGGAAGGTTCATCTTATTACCGGCACTTCTACATGGGATTGTTACGGCAGGACGGATCGCCCAAACCGGCGCTGAAGCATTTTCCACTTTACGCACCGGAAATGGGCCTTTGCCAGTGGTTTCATTTTGAAGACCACCGTCTCGAAGACGCCGTCCGCTGGCTGCGCAAGCTGGGAGTGAAGAAATTGAGGACAGGATTGAGCTGGGCTGATCGCTTTAGACCGAATGCGCTGGATTGGTTCGATCGACAGATGAGCGCGCTCGATGAATTTGACACGACAATTACCTTCTGCTTCACCCCCGAACACAGGAGTCTCGCGCTTCAAAAGGGGCTTCCCGGCCATCACACGAGCCCTCCCGTCGAGATCGAGGAATACGCTGAATTCTGTGCGGAGATGGTGAGGCGCTACGCACCCGGCAGCACCGTTCATCGAGAAGTCCGAAGAGCTGAGGTCTCGGCTCCAGTTCACGTCTCTGACGTGGTCGATTCAGCGGCAGCTTCGCGTATTTAGATGACGACCTTTCTCTTAATTCGGCACGCCCTGCACGGTTTTGTGGGCAAGGGGTTGGCCGGCCGCTTGCCTGCTGTCCATCTCACCGATGAAGGTCGCGTTCAAGCACGAGAACTAGCCGAAACCGTCCTGTCTCTGCCCGTCGACGCTATTTATGCAAGTCCGCTTGAGCGGACGATGGAAACTGCCGAGCCAATTGGAGCGGCACTCGGGCTGCCGATCCGCCCCGCACCCGAAGCACTAGAGTTCGACTTCGGAGACTGGCAAGGGCGCAGCTTTGAAGACCTGGGCAAGGAAGAGAGGTGGCGTCGGTTCAACGTGTTCCGGAGCGGTACCAGGGCACCTGGCGGAGAGACAATGCAGGATGTACAAGTGCGCGTCGTCGCTTGGATGCTTCGTCTTCGGGAACAGCACCCGGATCAATGCATCGCGATTGTCTCTCATGCCGATACCATTCGCGCTGCGTTGCTCCACTTCCTTGGCATGCCGCTGGACCACTTCCTTCGCATCGAGATAAAGCCCGCTTCGATTACCGTGTTATCGGTGGACGATGACCAGCCTACGCTATGGTGTTTCAGTCATTCGGGCGGTTTGCCAACCATGCCCCACACAGAGCGTTAAAATCCGCGAACAAGACTCGTCTGGAGCTAGTCAGAATGACTCACCCCGATGAACCCCCTTCCGTCATCGCCAACCTCATGCGCTTACAGAATTGGAGTTCTGACCTTTCATCGATGCATCAACTACGGCAGCTACTGGCAGGCTCGAAGTCTCCTGAAGGGATTGGAACTTCTTGGATTCAAAGCCGAGTTGCTGGACCACCGATCGCCAAGAACTGATCGCGCCGAGTGGCGAGTAGCTCTTGAGCCAACCCTGCCTACATCGGTGAGGAAGCAGGATCGGGAACTCTACGAATGCAAGGTTCGAAAGTTTTCTCAGCTGTTTTGCGACCTGCCAATGTCGCCCCGGTTTGATCTCGACCATCCGGAGGAACTGCCAAAGTACGACGCGATCGTAGTCGGCAGCGACGAAGTGTGGAATCTTCGGCATCCCTGGTTTGGGGAGAAGCCCGCCTTCTTTGGCGGAGGATTGCCGACCGACCGGCTCATCAGCTATGCCGCTAGCTTCGGCAATTTCAGTTCATGGGAAGGTATCGGCTCCCCCTGGACAGACTTGCTGGCTCGTTTCGATCACATCTCGGTTCGAGACGAGAACTCTTGGTGGATGCTCAAGAATGCTCTCGGGATCGAGGTGCCCATCGTTCTCGATCCTGCACTGCAGTGGGCAATCGACCCCGACGGAACTTGGAAAGGGCCTTCTTCGCCCTTCGCACTCGTGTATGGTCACAACTTCTCCCAAGAATTTGTCAGCAAGGCACGGGACTGGAGCAGGCGACGCAATCTACCCTTGCTCAGCATCGGATACCGAAATGACTGGGCGGACGACTCGTGGCTCGATGCCGACCCTCATGATTTCGCCCACGCCTTCGCCCGCTCCCGAGCTGTCCTCACAAACTTTTTCCACGGCTGCATCTTCTCTCTGAGAAACCAGAGACCGTTCGCTTGTGAAAAGTCCCCATATCGGTCGATCAAGATTTCCGGCCTCGTGGAACTGCTGGAGACCGAGTCACGCCTTGTTTCCCCAAGCGATCCAATGGATGGACTGCTCGATGAGCCGATACCCGACGCGACCCTTGACCGGATCGAGGCGCTGCGTCGCGCCTCAACCGATTATCTCGCCCAGGCTCTGCAATTTGTCTATGTCTGTTAGGAAACTAAGCCCGATCAAGGTCGTAAACTCCGGCCTCTGCATCGGTTGCGGCAGCTGCGCGGCCGCACTGGAAGGCAGCATCGAATTCGACACCTTTGGTCAGCTTCAGGCTGCTGGTACGAAAGAATGGCGCAGGCTGCCTACTTCCGATCTGGCCGAGATTTGCCCGTTTTCCTCTTCCGCCTTCAACGAAGACGAACTTGCGGCGGAGCTGTTTCCCGACGCAACTCAGGGTCGCACCGCCGGACGCATGAGGGCCGCCTACGTCGGTTACGCGGATGAAGGTGGAACGCGGCAGCGCGGCAGTTCAGGAGGCATGGTGAGTTGGATGCTGGAAGAGCTCCTCCGCAGGCATCTCATCGACGGAGTGGCTCATGTGGTCCCCGTCGATCCGAGGACAGGGCGTTATTTCGCCTATCGAATTTCACGCACGAGCGAGGAGATCAGGGAGGGTGCGAAATCACGTTACTATCCCGTCGAAATGTCACAGGTGCTTCGCCAGATCGCGGATATCCCTGGCCGATACGCCGTCGTGGGTGTCCCCTGCTTCATCAAAGCGATCCAGCTTCTCCGGAAACATGACCCAGTCATGCGAGAACGAATCGCATTCACTCTTGGGCTCTTCTGCGGTCACATGAAAAGCGCTCAATTCGCAGAAAGTTTCGCGCGCCAGATGGATGTTCCTCTCGACCAGATCGAGAAGGTGGATTTTCGGATCAAAGACGAATCTCGTCCGGCGAGCACGTATACCGCTCAATTCAGCACGAGTGATGGCAGTGAGCACCGGCGGGATTGGTGGAACCTTCTTGAAGGCGACTGGGGTGCAGGATTCTTTCAGTATTCTGCGTGCAACTTCTGCGACGACGTAATCGCAGAAACTGCCGACATCTCGTTCGGAGACGCCTGGGTCGAACCCTATTCGAGCGATGGAAGAGGAACAAACGTGCTAGTGGTTCGTTCTCCAGCCGTTCAAGAGCTGCTCGAAAAAGCATTGACCGAAGAGCGAATTTGCCTCCAAGAGGTAGATGAAGACTTTATCGTCCAAACCCAGGCCGCAGGATTTCGGCAACGCCGCGAAGGCCTCGCCTACCGCCTCACTTGGCCCAAAGACGGCCTCAAACCGTGCAAGAGAGTCGCCCCGAAGACCCCGGAAAGCCCTCGGCGTCGAATCATCTACCGAACGCGTGCGCACATCAGCAAATGGAGTCACCGCATGTACCGCGCATCTTCCCTCCTTAAATGGGCCGGGCTCTACTGCGTTTGGGCGAGATCCGCAACCGCCTTCTATCATGGATTCGCCTATTCCCGCGGCAAGTTTGGCCGCTGGGTCGACCGATTGCTAGGAGAGCAAGGCACTCCGAAAGCATAAAGCGCGACGTTCAACTCACTTGAGCCTTGATCCTTTGCAGAAAGCGGATATTCTTTGAGCGTGCATTTACTTCCGGTTATAGGATTTCTCGCTCTAACTTCCATCGCCTCCGCCGCCAGCGGTGAAATCGTTGGAAAAATTCGCGTACAAGCGCTCACACCGGAACTCATCCGAATTGAAGTTCAGGGCCCTAAAGGCTTTGAGGACCGCCCGACCTTCCACGTCGTGAATCGAGATTTCAAGCAAGTCAAGATGCGCAAGACCAAGAAGGACGGGCAAATTGAATTAAGCACGTCGCGATGGACAGTCGCCCTTCCCGAGAATGCTGGACAACTGTCGCAAGTCCAGGTCTTAAGCCCGGACCGGGCCGTGCTCTGGACCGCGCCAAAGACACTCTCGAATAGTGAATGGCTCCCAGCTCCTGGACAGATGCCACCAAGCTGGTCATTTGCCGACACCCCTCGCCTGATTCCCAGCGCAAAAGGTTTAGTTCCGAACGGGAGCGACCCGACCAGTGGGTGGGACGTCGCCAACGATGCTCCGGACGTGTACGTTTTCGTGCCCAAGAACTACATCGAATTGACTGCAGACTTTCTTAAGCTCACCGGTCCGGTTCCGATGCCGCCCCTTTATGAACTTGGCTTCACCGATAGCCGCTATTACCCTTACCATGCCCAAGAGGCGTTGGATCGAATCGACGAATACCACCGACGCCAAATCCCGATCGACATGTTCGTAATCGATACCGATTGGAGGCTGGGAGGTTCTCATGGTTACAAGGCGGATCCGCAGTACTTCCCCGACATGCCTGACTTCCTTAAAAGGGCGCACGAGAAGAACGTGAAGATCATGTTCAACGATCACCCGGAACCTCAAGCTCAGGGAGCGCTCGACCCGGCGGAGTTGCAATACCGCTTCGACGGCCTTTCGAACCTCATGAAAGAAGGTGTCGACGTCTGGTGGTACGACCGCAACTGGAATGTGGGCCTTGCCCAGCCGGCCGACCACCTGCGTCGCGAGGTTTGGGGCATGAAGCTCTATCATGACGTGGCCCTTGCAACTTTTCCCGATCGTCGGCCGCTGATCATGGCAAATGTGGACGGCATCGATAACGGCAATCGCAACCGTCCGCCAAACGTTGCCGCCCACCGTTATCCTGTTCAATGGACCGGCGACACTGGATCGACGTTCTCGTTCCTACGCAAGGGAGTCGAAAATGCGGTGTATGAAGGGGTGCAGGGCCTCAATCCTTGGGTGAATGAAGATTTGGGCGGGCACATCGGCGCGCCTTCGGACGAGCTGTATGTCAGGTTCCTCCAGTACGGGGCGGTTTCGCCGATGATGCGAGTGCACTGCACCCGAGGTCGAACGAGAGAGCCATGGGCGTTTGGCCCTGAAGCCGAGAAGATTGCCGTCGATTACATCAAGCTCCGCTATCGGCTGATGCCGCTGTTCTACGCGCTGGCGAAACAGGCCTATAGCACTGGATTGCCAATGCTTCGACGTCTTGACCTTTACTACCCGCAATTCAAAGAGGCGAGCGCAAACGATCAGTTTCTGCTTGGAGATTCGCTCCTCGTCGCCCCGATCGTCGGCGGCCAAGAGGGCATTCCGGTGACTGAAAGTCTCTTTCCAAATGGACTTCACGCCGAATACTTCGCGAACAAGGATTTAAGCGGCGAACCGGCGGTCAAGCGCACCGAGAACAATCTCAATTTCGACTGGAAAGAAGGCAGCCCAGCGGAAGGCATTCCCGCCGACAACTTTTCGGCTCGATGGACCGGGCAGATCACAGTTCCTACCCAAAATGAGGGAGGCTACCGGCTTTCGATTACTGGCGACGACGGCGTTCGGCTCTGGATCGACGGTGAATTGCTGGTCGACAAGTGGGAACCCCAGGACAGCGTCAACACTGTGGCCGCCAAAACGCTCGCCCCAGGCTCGACTCACGAGATAAAAGTCGAGTACTTTGAGCTCACTGGCGGAGCACTCTGCCGCATGCTGATCGAGCCTTATCGAAACGCTAGCACCTCCCAGAGACAAGTTTGGATTCCGCCAGGACGATGGTCGAACGTCTGGAGCGGACAAGAAGTTATGGGCCCGCAAACCATTACGGCCGAAGCGGAGCTGAGCGAGATGCCGATGTGGATGCGCGAAGGAGCCATCATTCCGACGGTTGAACTCGCCCAACGGACAGATTTGATCGACTTCGGAAAATTATCGCTCGATGTATTCCCCGGCAAGGGCGCGTTTACGCTGTACAACGACGATCACATCTCAAACAAATATTTGACCGAAGGCGGAAACACGATTGACGTCCGCTCCACACTGGAGGACAATCGCTATACGCTAAGGATCGAAAAGCCGAAGGGCACTTGGCCGCTCACTTCCCTCAGGGTCATTTTGCACATTCCACTAGGTCGAGAAATCAAGAGCGTGAAAGTGGACGGTAAGTCCGTCACGAGTGAAGCGGGAGAGGCAGTCGTCGGCCTGCGAGCTGTTCAAACCATCCAAGTTCCAGTCGGGGATAAAAAGAACCACCAGGTGCAAGTGGAATTTGCGAGTGGCCAGTAGCCAGCCGCCAGTGAACAGTTTCCAGGGAAACGGCTATAAAGGGAAACCTGGTGGCTGTCAACTCTAAACTGTCAACACAAATTGAAGAGTGCCGGGGGCGGGACTCGAACCCGCACGGGTTTGACCCCAGTGGTGTTTGAGACCACCGCGTCTACCATTCCGCCACCCCGGCGCAAGTTCGAATATTACCAGAAGAAGCGAGCCTCAGCTTATAATAAACACATGATCATACAAGTTGAGCCGAAGCAACTCCAGCGTGAACTCGAGTCGGAAAATCCGCCCCAGTTGCTCGATGTTAGAGAGGCAGATGAGCTGGAGATTAGTAGCTTCGCGCACTTTAAGCACATTCCCCTGGGCCAAGTTCCGGAGAGATTTGGTGAGCTGGACAAGGACCAAGACTATGTCGTAACTTGCCGATCGGGCGGACGAAGCGGAAAGGCTTGCGAGTTTCTCGCCGCCCAAGGCTACAAAGTGAGAAACTTAAACGGCGGAATCAACCGCTGGGCGCAAGAGGTCGACACGAGCCTGCCAACCTATTAAATGAATACCCAGCCAAGCTACAAGTTTTGCGCTCGCTGCAGGGCGCAACATCATGCAAACGCGCAATACTGCGCCAACTGCGGCCAACCCTTTCCAAATCCATACGCGAACCCGCCCGGCCCGCAGCAATATCCTTATGGTGCCGCAAATCCGAACTGGCAAGCTCCGAGCGTGCCAGATCAGAACCGGCTGCTGATCACCCTGCTACTCTGGTTTTTCCTCGGTCACTTTGGAGCTCACCGCTTCTACCTCGGCTACAACGGAGCGGGAGCAGGCATGCTCGCCCTCACCATCGTGGGAGTTCTCACCGCCTGCATCCTCATCGGCTATTTCCTGCTGCTCGCCGTCTTCATCTGGTGGATCGTTGACCTCATCCAGATTCTTACTGGAAGTCTGCGGCCGGTCGATGGCGGCCGCCTCGTCTAAGCCTTATTTCTCCGCGAGTTGTTTTTCGATCGCGGCAACCACCTGCGGATCGTCCGGCTTCATCGTCGGAAGGAAACGCCCGACCACGTGCCCATGACGGTCGACGAGGAACTTCGCGAAATTCCATTCGATCGCGTCATTCTTTCGATCTGAATTGGCGATCAGCCAAGAGTAGAGTGGATTGATGCTCTCGCCTTTCACGACAATTTTGGAGAACATGGGAAAAGTCACGCCATATTCCGCAGTGCAGAACTGGTAAATCTCGGCGTTCGTGCCCGGCTCCTGGCCTCTGAACTCATTCGCTGGAAAGCCGAGCACCGCAAAGCCACGGGCCTTATAGGTCTCGTACAGTTTCTCCAGCGCTGCGTATTGCGGCGTGTTGCCGCACTTCGAAGCCACATTGACGACAAGGAGTACGTCTCCCTTGAACTTGGACAAGGAAATCTGCTTCCCCTGGATGTCATCCATCTTGAAATCGTAGATCGTCTTCGGCGGAGCGAGGACGCCGGCGAGGGCTAAAGCGGCAAGGGTCATCATAACGTTTCCTTCTACGAGAAAAACGCTCGTATACTCCTCATTATGATTCGCGGCATTCACGCCATGTTCTTTCTGCCCGAAGCCGTTCAGTTGCGGGAATTCTTTCGAGACAAGCTGGGCCTGGATTATTTCGACGCTGGGGAAGGTTGGCTCATCTTCCGAGCGCCCGAAGCCGAAATTGGCTGCCATCCCGGTGAGGAGCGCTTTCAGAACATCTCATTGTACTGCGACGATATCGAGAGCGCCTTGGCCGAGCTTGCCGCCAAGGGTGTCGAGCTTGGCCGTCCTCCAGAGACCCGAGAGTACGGCATCTCCGCAACAATTAAGGCACCAGGCTTCGAAATCGAGCTATATCAGCCTAACTACATACCCGCTCCATAATGCCGAGCCGCCTAGACCACATCGTTGATCTAACTCTTCGCGAAGACAGTTTACAAATTAAGGCTACCCAGCAGAATATCGCAAGGAGATGGACTTGCCATATTCACCAAAGCCGTGAACTGTTCCAAGGGAATTCTCCGAATATTCCCAGCTTCTCTAATGAGAAGAAAATAGCGACCACCTAAGGAAATTCCATTTTCAATCGAAAGGTGATTACGGTCGGTTACTCGCGGAAAATCGGTGCCTCGCTTTTCTTCGCAACTAAGAAACTCGTTGTAGTAATGGTAAGTCTTTAAGCGGGTCCCGGACATTACATAGTCGTTTTTCACATTCTTCAAACGCTGATCCCCACATCGCAACAGACCGCTTTTCAAATATAACGGTGATAATACCACCGGATCGGGACTGAATGGATAGGCATCGAAGTCGTTTTGGTATAACTTCATTGCAACGAATACCTGATGCAAGTTCGACATGCAAGCGGTTTGCTTTGCTTGTTCTTTAGTACGTCCAAAAATCGGAAAGAGCAAGGCGGCTAGTATGCAAACGATTGCGCAGACTATTAGAAGTTCGGTGACGGAAAAGGCACTTCGTTTCATCATTCGTTCCGGGAGGTAATGAGTGTTGATATAAGAAGCATCAGAGCGAGGCTTACTCCGAAATATACACGCGTAAACGGAAATGCAGAGTCAAGGGGAAGTGCTTGGGCTTCAAAGAAGCTCAACACCGACAGAACCGCTAGCGAACCCACAGATATGAAGCACGTTTCCAAGGTGGGCGTAAACGCCTTTTTCCAACCGGCTATACAGATAAATAGGATACCCGTGGCGGTTCCGACGAAGAGCGGAAGGGCACAGGAAAAGGAGGAAAGGTATTTATCATAGGTTCCTGGCCAAATCCAATTGCCTCTCGTGGTAACTATGGCTGCATAAATGAAAGCAATCGTTCCCAATCCGAGCGCAATCGCTTTACCCTTCGGCAGTCGCCGAAGGAAAAGGAATGGTGCAAAAGCGCATAACAACATAAGCCAGTGGCCATGGAGAACGGCTACGGCACGGAGATTTGGGCTGCCCCTTAGAACCGCTAAATGAATTGCGCTTTCCACGATGAGGAGAAGAATAAAGGCGACGCTCACGGCGAAAATAGAGGTTCGCCCTTCTTCATTGTCGTTAGACGCCACGCGATAATCACATTCCAACAGTTGGCTCCTTTTGACACGCAACCAATTGTCCGCTCCTTAACCAATACTTCCTTGGGGAAAAGTAGACATTCAGTTGCCGAACATCTTCCGCGCTACAAGTCAGGAATCGAATATATGGATAGCGGGATCGTAGTTGGTTTATGTTGAAGACGCCGTCCTCCGGAACGGAGACAACCAAGTTATTCCTCAGCGGAACAACCTGAAGGGCTGCTTCTTCTTTGTCCGAGCATCCGCAGCCGTTGAGGGCCATCAACAGTGCGCCCTCAGGGATATTGAACGAGAGATCAAGTTTTTGACCTACTTTAGGATCCTTTTCTGGCCCAAGAGTGCGAATCGAATCCCCACGAACATAGGTTGGACCATAGAAGAAGAGCCAAGCCAACATGAGGCATCCCAGAACACAGAAGAACCCGCAAGGACCTTTGACAATCCCATTGTTCCCATGTTATCACATCTTTCTTTAAATTAGAGATGAATTGTTGTTGTATGGCATTGAACACAGGCAGCGAATCCGATCTAAACTGCAATGACCTTTAGGAAGATGAGCATCATCTTAGCGATACCCCGCCACGCTGCGTGGCGCTTGGTTTGGCCGCACGCAATCCGGAGGCGGCGCGGCATAGCAAGGCCTCGCTGATCTTCTGCGGTCTACTGCCGCGGCCCAGAGATCGGCTGCCCGGAAGCGTGCCATCAGCCAGACCATTCGCGAGCTTCAGGCCTGCTGTTTGGGTGATCGCTAGGGCAGCTGACGAGGCGCGACGCATTCTAGTTTGCAAGAGGTTTGCCGGAGCGCGGTAACATCTGCCTTCAATGAGTGTCGAAGCGCAAGCAAACGCGATCAGGATGGAGATTGGAAAAGCCATCGCCGGCCAGGAAAAAACGATCGAACAAATCCTCGTCGCGGTCCTCGCCAACGGCCATGTGCTCCTCGAAGGCGTGCCCGGCGTTGCGAAGACCCTGACCATCCGCGCGCTGGCCAAGGCGCTTTCACTCGACTACGGCCGCATCCAATTTACACCTGACCTCATGCCGAGCGACGTCGTGGGGACCAACGTCTATGATTCCAAGGCAAATGAATTCAAGCTCCGCAAAGGTCCGATCTTCGTCAACGTATTGCTCGCCGACGAAATCAACCGAACTCCACCCAAAACTCAAGCGGCTCTCCTCGAATCGATGGAGGAAAGGCGAGTCACCATCGACGGCGAGCCTTATCCGCTGCCGCCGCCATTTCTCGTATTCGCCACGCAGAATCCGATTGATTTCGAAGGCACGTATCCTCTCCCGGAGGCACAACAGGATCGATTCCTTATGAAAGTTGTGGTCGACTATCCCACGCCTGAAGCAGAAATCTCCGTGCTTCAGCGCCACCACAACGGATTTCGTCCCCAGAGCTTGGAGAGCGCAGGCATCAGTCCGGTGATCTCCGCCGATGATCTGGCTCAGATGCAAGCCGAAGTCGCCAAGGTGACCGTGGAAGACAAGGTGTTCAATTATATCTATGAAATGGTCAAGGCAACCCGAACCTCGCACGACCTGCTTGTGGGAGGTTCGCCACGTGCGGGTATCGCCCTGCTCAACGGGAGCAAGGCCCTCGCCGCGCTGCGCGGTCGCGATTTTGTGATTCCCGACGATGTGAAGGAACTTGCCCTTCCCGTGCTGCGCCACCGCGTGTTGCTGCGGCCTGAGGCGGAGGTCGAAGGTTACAACTCGGACAAGGTGTTGACTGGGATCATTGCCGCGCAGGTCGTACCCAGATAAAGTCAATTGTGCGGCGAACTCTATCTCGCACGTCAAAAATCTTATGCCATTTTCGCTAGCATTGATCTCCGCCTTGATGTTTTTGCAAGGCCCAGCCCAAGACCTTCCTGAGAAGTATCGGGTCAAAGCTCCCGCACCGACAACCGTTGTCGCTCGAGTGAACGGGGTCGAGATCAAGGCGAGCGACGTCGAGGACCTGCTTTGGCAGTGGCGGGGCTTAGACGCTTTGCAAGATTTAATCTCTTATGAGGTCGTGCGAGCAGAAGCGGCA
The DNA here is from genome assembly GCA_023392285.1 of Armatimonadota bacterium. Lineage (GTDB taxonomy): Bacteria > Armatimonadota > Fimbriimonadia > Fimbriimonadales > Fimbriimonadaceae > JAEVZK01. The sequence goes on from JAEVZK010000110.1 coordinate 17,163, forward strand.
AGGCAGAATCTGGATGTGAGCCCAAAGCAGACGGAAACCGAGATCGATCAGTATCTTAAGCAGATGCAGTCACAGGTGCCAGCCGGAAAGACTTTGGACGAAGCTCTCTTAGAGGGCGGCTTCACGCGCTCGCGCCTCTACTATCGCTTTCGCACCGAGGATCTACTGACCAAACTTGTGGAGGCCTCTTACAAGCCTGATCGCATGGTAAAGATCTCGACGCTCGTCTTTCGCCCCGCCGACGAGCAAACTTCCTCATTAAGTGACGCGATCAAAAAGGCCGATGCGACTTACAAGAGTTTAGAAACCGGTAAAAAGTGGGATGACGTGCTTGCAATGAACACTTCTGATCCGAACGTGCTCAAATCGAAAGGGCTCGTCGGTTGGAGGCTTATGGACGTGTTCCCCGCCTCTGTTCAAAAGGAGATGGCGACCCTGAAGCCGGGTGCAGTAACGCATCCCGCTCAAACGGAAAATGGGATCCAGATCTTTCGAATAGAAGCCGTGGGCAAGGGTGCGAACCAAACTGAGCAGGCCGAAATGAAGAATGCCTACATGACCGCGAGTCGTCGCCCCTTGTTGGACAAAATCCGGAAAGATTCGAAGATTGAAAGACTGTTTCCATCTCCCTCAGGAACCTGAACTGCGACTTTAGGGTAACCGATCGCTCCCTCAGACGGTATAACTATGGAAGCAGAGGCACCAAGGCTGGTGGAAACGGAGGTCGGAGCAAGGAAGCTCCCTCTGCTTTCCGTGCCGCTGCTCCAATCGCGCAGATGCTGTGTTTAGTCGCGCTAAGCGTTTTTTCTCCCCGCCTCACCCTCAATGTGTTCGCCGCCGCTTCTTTGAAGGAGAGCTTCTCGGCAATAGAAAAGCTGTATGAGGCGAAGTACCCGAATGTGGACGTGCGGCTGAATTTTGCGGGTTCGCAGACGCTTGCAACCCAGATTTCTCATGGAGCGCCTGCCGACGTGTTCGCGTCCGCTGCCGAGAAGAACTTGCGAAGTATCAGATACGACGCAAAAACCTTTCGGTTTTTTGCGTCCAATCACTTGATCATCACCCTCCGGCGCGGCTTATCTGGTTTCTCGACGCCGCTCGATCTCGCCCGTGTCGGCTCCGTCGTGGTGGCTGATCCTGCAGTTCCAGTCGGCGCTTACACCCAAGCTTTTTTCGAAAGGGCAGCCAAGGTGTACGGAGCTGGCTGGATGAAACGGGTTAAGAGTCACGTCGTCTCACGTGAATTGGATGTGAAGGCCGTTCTCGCGAAAGTGATTCTAGGCGAGGCAGATGCCGGAGTTGTCTATTCGACCGACTCAGTCGCGGCGGGCGAGAAGGTCGGCCGAATCGCGATTCCGAATTCGATGAACGAAGTGGTGAGGTACCCGGTTGCAGTTCCCCTGTATGCGGAGCACCCGGCTGAAGGATTAAGTTTTGTCGAGTTCCTGTTGAGTAAGTCCGGACAAACCACGCTGAAACGGTTCGGCTTCGGCGGTCGCCTTTCCACTGCAGTTAAAAAGGGCTGAGTTACACTGAAGTTGTGTTACTTGTTTTAGGTTTGTTGGTCGCCTTCCCTCAAGCTTCACCTGCAATTCGCGAGTCGATCCTCCTGCCAACTGGCACCAAGGTAACCGCGGTCCACAACGTGCATGGTGGTTGGCAGACGTTGAGTGGAGAGCCAGTCGCGATAAAGGTTGACGAAGGCTTTCATGTGGGGACCTTAGATTGGGGGATTGTGCTCACTCCGAAAAGGCCATACGATTTGTCTTCCAGTTCCAGCACGGGAATTCCCAGTGTCGATTTGGCGAGTCCAAAGCTTGCTCACGGTCGCGTCGTCTCTCCATCCAGGCACGGCTTTCTTCACGCCGGAAAAGACAGCGTCGTTGCCCTTTTCCAGTTTTCTTCTAAGCAGTCGAAATGTCCAACGTTCACCGTCGCGGAGGGAAAGTGGAAGATTGTGAGTAGTGAGTGGGTCAAGGATAGAAAGCGAAGCAATATCAAGCATACGGATTCGATTGTCGGGATCACATTTCAAAGTGGGCGGAAATCCCTGGTCGCAATCCAAATGCTTCGTCCGCCTTCCCCGGACAAGTTCGCTTACACGGTGCGGGCGGGTGACGGTAACAGCCAGTTCATTTCGAGCGGGACCACGCAGAAAGGCAATTTCGACACTTGGTATTTTGAAGCAGGTTCCGCAACTAGCTTTCGAGTCGACGTCCTCACCCGTCCTTACACGAAGCTAAAGTTTATGCCTTAGCCCGGTTGATGCACCAAGTGGCCACAAGAAGCTTTTTATCCCCGGACAAAAGCTGTGATACACTAATTCTATGATATTGCCCTTGATTCTCCTAAACTTAGCGCCCTCGCCCAGCTTCAAAGATTCGGTTATTCTGCCAACCGGCACGAAGGCTATTGCAATCCACGCCGTGGCCGGAAAGTGGCAAACACTTAGTGGCAAGCCATATCCGATCCAAATCAAAGAGAAATTCACAACGAGAGAAGCTCCCTCGTGGGGGATCGTACTCGTGCCCAAATCGCCCTACGACATGAACTTTTATTCGAAGGTGGGCGCCCCAACTGTTGACGTTTCTCTTGATCCAAGGATACCGCGCCTTGTTCGTCTATCAAATTGGGATCAAGATATCGTTCCTCCACAGAAAGGATCTTTCATCGCGCTATTCACAATTCCAAATATTGCTGAGTGCCCGAAATTTAATGTTGCGGAAGGCGCTTGGAAGGTCGCCTCTTCCGCGGTTCTGAAGAACGGAAGCTTTGTCAAATCTTTGGATACAAAGCTTCTTGAAAACTTGACAAAGCCGAGTGGTAAATCAAGCAAGCTAACTGTTCTGGTCGATCGCAGTCAGTTTAGCAAGCAATACGCTTACAATGTGCGGGCATATGATGGCAATAAGCTACTAACTTGGAATGGCACGTTCCGCACCGGAGATGAGGAGGTGTGGAACTTCGGTGCCAAACCTTCAGATGCGATAAAGGTAAACATTGTCCGGAGACCCTACACTGAGATTAATTTTAAATAGGCTTTAAGAATTCTCTCTCAGTTCGTAGACGAAGGTGTAATTGTCTACTTTGTTTGCTTGCTGATCTGCTCTTCGCGCTGAGTGATGGTGCTCTTCAGGAGCCACTTCCCGTCTCTCTGAATCCATAAGTCGATGTAGTCGTGCTCCCAAATATTGGGTTCTAGGACACCCGTCTTTTCATTCTTGCGAGGGTTGTTGGTCGTCTCACGTGAAAAGATCGCCGCTACGCCATCCTTCAAGGTGATCCGCAGAATCTCCGTTTTGTAGCTGCTCGTGTCTTCCGCCTGCTTCTTCCGCACCTTGAGCATGACGTCATACTCTGCGCGAGTAATGACCGTGCCCTTGGCCGTCTTCAACGTGTAATCAGGAGCGAGCATTCCCAGAAGAGTGGGAACGTCATGCTCCATGTAAGCTCTCGACCAAGCATCGTATTGCTTTTGAATAGCCGAGCGCGCGGCCTCCTCACTCGCGGCTTGCGCAGGAGGGTTCACGTTCTCCAAACCCTTGACCAGCTTCGCCACGTCTTCTGCCGAGGGAATGTGTCGGGGCAGGCTCGTAGTGCCTGGCTCCACCGGCTCTGAAATAGGTTCCGTGTACGGAAATTCAGTTGTGAGCACAACCGTCCCCAATACGTCAGGGAAGCTAAAGCTGCTGTCTTTGGATCCCCTAGGCAACTTGCCTTTGAAATCGATCGACCACATGACCGGCAGTCGCGGACTCCTCCCATCCCTTGCCGACTTCTGAATCTCCTGGGCGGTCGGAAACTTGAACTCTGTAACGACCTCCTGCTGATTCTGACCCGCGATCTTCAGTCCGTCCAGCAGCCTCTGTTTGGCATCATCGAGCCGGCTCTGAAACTCGGCGGCAGGACCGTCGAGCAGAGCATTCATAGGAGGATCGAGAACGACCTGAGGATCTTCATCAAGGGTAAACGCCAAAATGTCGAACTGCAAATTCAGCGTAAAGCTGCCGTCTGGATTAACCTTCGCCCGTGCGATGGGAATATTTGCAGGATGGCCAAACCCGAGTTGAAAAAGAGTGCACAGCAGCAGCGACGAGAGCAGAAGTCGGACGTTCATCTGGGAAGGTTCAGTAAGGATACTTGACCGTCGAGATCATCTGGATTCGACAATCGTGCCGTCGAGAGTGATCGCCAGTCCGCCGCGCCGTTCTGCTTTCGCCGGATCGCCAGATGCATTCTTTGCCTCATCAACCGATTCATAAATCATAAGTGTCTGGTGGTCTTTAATATCTCCGTGATACTTGCCAGAGAGTGACGCGTTGAAGCCATATCCAAACTTTCCCGGTTGACCCACATTCTCCGGCAAGATCAATTTCTTCTCTGATTCCCCGCTTTTCAAATCATCCGTCACGATGCGCTTCTCGATCGCCGTCATCCATCCGCTCGCCTCCGGAAATTGCCCCTCGCTCTCTTCATAACTCAGCAACGCATTCCGCATCGCCTTGAGATTATCGATGCTCGTGCCCTTATACTCGTGCGGGCGATCGGTGACCGAGCGCCATAAACTTGGCGCGAAGTGGCGGATCAGGTCGCCATAAAACCACCATCCGACTCCTCCCACCACGATAAATGCCGCGAGGCAACCCACACCAATTTTCTTTTTTCGTGTCATCGGCCCCTTTTAAGACGTTCACACGGACTTGATGATATCCCGATGCTGGAGATGTAAGATCTTATCGTGCTCGAACCATCCAAACTGTCTCTGATCCAAAGCCCGACTCCCCTTCACCGGCTGAACCATTTATCGGCCGAGCTTCAGGCGGACTTGTGGATCAAACGGGACGACATGACCGGCTTTGCAGCGGGGGGCAACAAGGGCAGAAAGCTGGAATATCTGATTGCGAAGGCGGTCGATGAGGGTGCCACTGCGGTGGTGGGCTGCGGTTCGCGCCAGTCCAATTTCGTTCGCCAACTCGCTGGCGCCTGCTCGGTGGCGGGACTCAAGTGCTCGGCTGCCGTCATGGCCTTGCCTTTTGAGTATGAGGAGCCAACCCACGTGGGCCTCACAGAAGAAAACGGCAATGATCTCCTCAACCACATCTTCGGAGCCGACATTCGGGTCTATCCAAATCTTCGGTGGGAAGACCTTTTCGATCGTGCTGAAGAACTCGCCCTGGAGCTCGAAGCGAGGGGAGAACGAGTCCTGCGAATTCCCGTTGGAGGCTCCTCACCGCTCGGTGCATTTGCCTTTTATAAGGCCGGCCTCGAGTTGCAAGCGCAAGACGAATCGACTTTTGACTGGATCCTTTTCGCCAGCTCAAGTGGAAGCACTCACGTCGGCCTTCAGTTTGCCTTCCATCGATCGACCACAAAGGTTGTGGGAATTGCTTGCGATCCCGAACCCGAAATTCTTGGCGACTTTCAGCAGCTTTACGCTGGATTAGAAGCGCTGGTCGGGGAAGCCCGGCCGTCTCCAAATGCCGATTGGCGACTTAACCTGGACTATGTCGGCGAAGGCTACGGAATTCCTTCGCATGGTGGTCAAGCTGCGATCCGCCTGCTTGCTCGAACAGAAGGCATTTTGCTCGACCCGGTCTACTCCGGCAAGGCCTTCGCCGGTCTGCTCGATCTGCTGGACAAGCGGGAAATCGGAGGACGCATCCTCTTCTGGCACACTGGCGGATCACCCGCTCTCTTTGCCCTCCGCCCAGACCAGATCTAGACTGGTACTCTCCTTGCATGCTCCATCCAACGATTGACCGTCCCGGCGCTCGACTGCGCGAGATGATGAAGCAGGGCATCGTGGTGATGCCCGGCGTGTTCAATCCGATCAGCGCCATATCCGCGGCCAAAGCTGGAGCCAAGGCTCTTTACCTGAGTGGAGCCGGGATCACGAACGCTGGTTTGGGAGTTCCAGACATCGCCTTGGCCACCCTCTCCGAATTCACCCAGACTGCCACCGCAATCAATCAAGTCGTGAACATTCCGGTCCTCTCAGATGCCGATACCGGTTTCGGGGAATCGCTCAACGTGCGACGGACGGTCATAGATCTCGAACGGTCCGGCCTTGCAGGCATTCATCTCGAGGATCAAGTCTCACCCAAGCGCTGTGGCCACTTGGACGGCAAGAGCGTCATCGAAGTCGCCAACATGGTCGCAAAAATCAAGGCAGCCGTCGCCTCCAAGCGCGACGAAAGCTTCATCATCTGCGCGAGAACCGACGCCCGGGGGGTGGAGGGCTTAGAAGCGGCCATGGATCGAGCCAAAGCTTATGTGCAAGCTGGAGCCGATGCGGTTTTTCCTGAGGGATTGGCCGACGAGAAAGAATTCGAATCCTTCCGTTCGGCGGTGGATGTCCCCCTGCTCGCGAACATGACCGAATTCGGCAAAACACCCATCATTTCATCGGCCCGGTTTGGAGAACTTGGCTACCAAATGGTGATCTATCCCATGACTGGTTTCCGAGTGATGTTGCGGGCCTTAGATGATTGTTACAGCGAGCTACTTGCTACCGGCACACAGGCAAACATGCTTGAGAAAATGCGCACCCGCAAAGAACTCTATGAGTTGATCGACTATTCCGAGTACGACCACTTCGATAGTTCTATGAGTCGGAAGACCTGCGACTGATCCCGCAATAGACCCTCTTTCGGAATTCCATATGATCCGATAATGTTGTCTTGGATCGGAACCCATGACACCACTCCTGTTCGCACTCTTTCTCCATGGCATGAACAGCTTCAAAACTGCCATACGCCACATTCCAAGTGGCGTGAGCCTGCGACAGGAACTGCGCCTCGTTGAGAACCGGACCAACCCAAGAACTCTGAAGCTCCTCACCCAGGCCGATCCAAAGACAATCGCATTAACCTTCGACGATGGGCCGCATCCCGCATGGACTCCGGCACTGATCGCTCTGCTGAACAAGCTCCAGGTTAAGGCGACCTTTTTCGTTGTTGGCAAAATGGTAGACAAGACTCCCTGGCTCGTCCGGGCGGAGATGGCGATGGGTAACGAGATCGGAAACCATACCTACGATCATCCCAATCTCGACCTTCTGACCACTGCTCAGATTCAGGAGGAGTACCGCGCTTGCAGCAACGCCGTGCAAAGGGCAACTGGCGAGAGGCCAAAGTTCTGCCGCCCTCCCGGGGGTCGATTCGATCCCGACGTGGTCAAAGCAGCGGCGCGAGAAGGCATGTGGACAGTCTTATGGACCGATGATCCAGGCGATTTTGCCAAGCCCGATACGAAGACACTATTGAGTCGAATCGATCATCAGATGAAGCAGGGAGGAATTCTCCTGCTTCATGACGGCATTCCTCAAACCCTGCACATCCTCCCAAAGCTCGTGTATGAGCTGCGGAAAAGAGGCTACAGGTTCGTTACCTGCTCCGAGTTGCTGGAGCAAGCTCATCCGCTTGAGGTCCGCACCGCAAAAAGGTTGCGGACCACTCAGGGCGCTAGTTGACGGCGTTCGGCACGGAGCCGTCGCGCATGAACTCTTCCACGATTCGTACGGTTTCTGAAGCCACCGCTTCTTGAGCCTGATCGGTGCTCGCGCCGATGTGGTGCGTGGCATACACCTTCAAATTGCTCTTCAAGGTTCCTTCGTACGAGCCTTCAGCCGTGGCGGGTTCATTTTCGAAGACATCGAGGCCTACCTTTAGGCCCTTGCTTTCGATGGCCCGCTCCAGCGCCGCCTGATCGACGATTTCCGCACGAGCCGTATTGACGAAGATCACGCCAGGACGCACCTGTTCGAAAAATGCCTGATCGAGCATTCCTTTTGTGTCGCTGCTGAGGGCGCTGTGAACGGAGATCACTTCGGCCTTGCTCGCGATTTCTGCCAAATCGGTCGCCCGAGTCACGCCAAATTTCGCAGCATCCTCATCTCGGAGCCAACGAGAATAAACAAGCACCTGCATCCCGAAGGCCCTCGCCACCTCCGCCATGGCCTGGCCAATGTTTCCAAATCCGACCAAGCCAAGCGTCTTACCTCGTAGACCCGCCGCCTTTCCAAACCCCTTCTTGTTCCATTTGCCTTCTCTCAGCTCTGAAACGTTGTCGGGAATCTTGCGGTCGCACGCGATGATGAGCCCCCATGCAAGTTCGGCGACTGCCGCTGCGTTCTTGCCAGGGCAATTCGCAACCTTCACTCCATTTGCCGAGGCTGCGTTGACATCGATCGTGTTATATCCGGCTCCCGCTCGAATGATGAGGCTCAGACCCGAACCCTCGATCATCTCCTTCGTGACCTTTGTGGATCGAACGATGAGAACCGGAACCTGCAGTTCCTTCAGCCGAGCCGCGAGTAAATCATCTTTAAGCTCGGGTTCGCTCAATACCTCACAGCCCAGGGCTTTTAATCCATCGATGCCACTCTGTTCGAACTTGTCTGCGATGAGAACCTTCATGGTGCCAAGTTTACTGAATGGAGGCCCATTTCTCTAACCGTGTGGGGATGCAGCCGAAAAGTTAACGAAGACGCCTATCGCAACAGGCACGAACCCGAGAAAAACTTGTGGTATATATGACCTTTTTAGTGTAGGATAGAAGTATGGCGGCTCGTTCCACGTTGGCACTCTTAAGTTTGCTCCTCGTTTCCTCGGCGATGGCCGGGCATTATGAAGTCACTTATTAGGGGGGGGCCGGCCCACATCGTCGGCCCTGATGCGGTGCCCTGGGATAGGCCTTATTCCGGGACGACGGGGCTTCGGATGGGAGGAGGCGATTCCAGTACGCAGGGCAGCCCGCCTGCGCTGGGTCCAGGGAGCGTTAAAACGCGGACATGTCTTTTCGCATGTTTGTAATGTATTATCCTCCCTATAATGGCATCGGGAGTTTAGATGCCCCGATCCACCAGGTGAACTGGAAAGCTAGTGGGAGCGCCGTCGTTGGACCTCCTTGGTCGTTTTCGGATACAGGTTCCGCTGTAACCGGTGAAGACGCTCATCCTTCTCATCCTCAATGGACACAGGTGAAATCATGATCAGTATCGCCATCGCTCTCGCTTGGAGCTTTCTCAGTCCCGCCCCGCAGCCCGACTGTCTCACGTGGCCACAAGTGCTTGCCCTCGATTCGTCTAATGTACAGGTGCCTGTCGCGCACCTGGCGGTGCCACCGGTCGCTGCGCCGAGTCGTGCGATGGTTTTGGCGCAACGTGCGCAAAGTCCCTCTCAGGGCATCTCGTTTTCGACCGCCGATCCTTACGTGATGACCGAAGAGGAGCAAAGAGAATGGGAACAGTGGAATCTCTGGCTTTTCAACACCCGAGAGTCAGCGCTCGACGCGGCGAAGGGGGGTGATGAAGAGACCGCTACCCGCATTCTTGAAGGCATGGTCGCGGCAGAGCCCGATCGTATGAACGGAATAGTTCTGTGTCCCCTTGCTGATTTGTATTTCTATGCTGGTCGTCCCGCGCAGGCACAAGCCGTATTGGCACCAGCGTGCCATCCGGGAATTGATAAGAGCACGCTGCTTCGCGCTTCGTTAGCCGCGGCGCGCCAAGGGGTGGTTTATCCCGGCCAACGCGAGTTCGTGCTCTCGTGGATAGTGGGAAAGGACATCCTCGAACTGGCCCCAAGGGGACTCGCCCCACGCGCTGGAGGTGCTCTCCTGCTTAGCGTTAGGCGGAGAGAGCGTAAATTTCGGAATTCGGCCATCCTACTATTATGAGGAAGCGGTCAGGCTCGACCCGGGCAATCCCATTGCTTGCAACTTCCTTGGACAATACGAGATGGATCAGGATCACTTTACGAGAGCTATTGCTTTGTTCGAACAAGGTATTCCTCGGGCGAGTAAAGAGTTTAAGATTTGGATGCAAGAGCTGAAGAAACAAGCGGAATATCTCCACTCAAGATTGGGAGGCTGACGTCAGAAAACAGTTTTGAAAAACTGCGAGAGAATTAACCTGTAACCTGCAGTACATGTCACATTTCTTAATCTTTCTTGTTCTCGCCCTATCTCAGGGAAGTCCAAATTCATCGCCAAGTTGGCCGGGAGCCATCCAGACGAGCGCACAAAGCAAACGCCTACTGTCCCGCGTCCACCGCGGTACGGAGCGTCCTTTGTCGGTCGGCAAGGCGTCTTCCATCACGTCACGCTCGGCAGACACGGAAGAGCTCCCCCCGGTAGTCAAACAGTACTTGCAGGCTCAAAACCAAAAGTTCAACGAATCGCTGATTGCCGCTTCGGCGCAACTGAAAGCCGAGCACTTTCCGCAGGCTTGGAACATCTTGGAGGGATATGTTAGCGATCCAGACAACCTAGGCAGGAGCGCTCTTGCCGAAGTTTTGGCCGACTCATACCTCGTCAAGGGTCAGGCGGCGCAGGCTTATGCCGTTCTTGCGCCCTTCTGTGATCTTTCTGCGGATCCTGACTTGTTGCTGGGCGCCTCGGTGGCTGCCGCGAGAAGCGGATTGGTCTTCGAGGGACAGCGATCATTTGTGGTGTCTTTCATCATTGCGCGATATCCCAAGCTTCGAGATAGTGCTGACAACTTCCCCCAGGGAAATGAACCTCGTTCGGTTGAGGCAGTTTCTTGCCTCGCTGCGGGATTGCAACCGCGAATTGCCAGTGACATCTTTCCCACATACTATCTGGAGGAGGCGCTGCGCCTCGATCCGGGCAATCCGCTAGCCTCTTACGAGTTGGGCTCATATCAGTTGAATCACGACCAATTTTCTCAGGCGGTAGAGACCTTCAAGGCAGGTGAATCGCGCGCCGATCCATGGCTGAAGAACCGAATTCTCGAACTGAAGCGACAGGCCGAATACCTCCACCTTCGCTTAGGCGGCTAATATCGAGTGACTCGCACGCGGGCTTCCATTAGGCGCGATTCCTTGCTGCCAAAGTGCCAGGCTGTCACTCCAGCTTCAGCACCAAATGCAATCACCGAACAGTTTTGCAGTTGACGAACTGATTCTTGGGCAACCTATGATGTGCGACCGAACTCCCGCATGGGTCCGCATTCAAGAACTGCTAATGAATTCACCCCCTTAGCGGGAGTGTTAGGCGACATCAGTTCTCACAAGGAATTCTGACCGTTGCTTAGTCGCCCAGAGACATCGAAATGGAAGTTCTCTGGCGACAATCAACAACTAGGATCTAGGATCTGCTGCTTCGGCGCCGGCGGATCAGGGCGAGTGCACCCAAGCCAAGCGCGGTCATGGAAGCGGGCTCTGGCACCGGGGATCCTGCGATGCTGAACGAGTAATAGCCCGCATTCAGATCGAATGTCGCGCTGTATGTTCCGGTGGAGCCGACCTCGACCGTATTGTCAATTGAGTTGGTTACGGTGAAGTGACCGGAGTACGAGACGGTGTTGCTGATGAAGACGACGCTGCCACCGGACCCGCTCATATCTAGTTCGGCCGACCCCTTGAAAATATAGGCTTGAAAGTCTCCATTTCCAAAAAACGCGACGCTGAAATCAAACGGGTTACCAAACTCGGGCAATGAGCTGAACTCATAGGATGTGCCTGTGATGATCCCGTTCGAATCGCAAGTCCCTGCCACATTGAAAATGTAAGCGTTCGCCGAGCAAGCTGCCGCGAAAGCGCTTGCAATAAGAAGCATTCGTCTGATCTTCATGCTGTTCACCTAGTTCTAAGGTCTATTGTAGCGCAGGCTATTGCGATTCCGTTGCGATTTGGATCGGCAAAAATGCCGGTTATCTTTGGAGAGCTTAGGATATCGTCGCCACCGCTAGGTCGCTGCGTCGCTCCCCGATCTTCGCGAGAATCCCAGCATGCTCGGGGCGGCTCAAATGTGGATCTTGTGAGATGATCTCGATCGCAGCCTGTCGCGAAACTTCCAGCAACTTTGCGTCCTGCACCAGGTCGGCGATCTTGAAATCGAGGTTGCCGCTCTGTTTGGTTCCCGCGATCTCACCCGGCCCTCGCAGGCGAAGGTCCTCCTCGGCAATTTTGAAACCGTCCGTGGTGGCAACCATCACATCCATCCGGGCGCGCGCATCATCATTCTTCGCCTCCGCGATCAGAATGCAAAAGCTCTGCGTGCTGCCTCGGCCAACTCGGCCCCGTAACTGGTGAAGTTGGGAAAGCCCGAATCTGTTCGCATCCTCGATCACCATGACACTCGAATTCGGCACGTCGACGCCGACTTCAATGACCGTGGTACTCACCAACACATCTAACTCTGCACGCCGAAACTTATCCATAACCTCCTCCTTCTCCACCGGCTTTTGCTGGCCGTGAAGAAGCCCGATCCTCAGGTCGGCGAACACACTCGTACTCAGCCGATAATGAAGGTCCTCAGCCGCTTGAGCCAGCATCTTTTCGCTCTCGCTCACCATCGGACAAACGAAGTAGGCTTGCCGCCCCTCTTTGACCAAGTTTCGAACCGTTTCATATACAGATTCCCTCTTGTAAGGCTGCATCCAATGCGTCTTGATCGGTTTACGCCCAGGCGGAAGCTCATCAATGATCGAAACGTCCAAGTCACCAAAGACCGTCATCGTCAGCGTGCGGGGAATCGGTGTGGCCGTCATGACCAGCACATCCGGATTACCCATTCCCTTTTCCCGCAATGCCGCTCGCTGCAAGACACCAAACCGGTGCTGCTCATCGATCACTACAAGTCCAAGCCTTGAAAATTGCACACCTTCTTGGATGAGCGCGTGAGTGCCAATAGCTAACTTGGCCTCCCCACTCGCCACCTTTTCAGCTCCCTTTCGCTTCTCTCGGGCGCTGAGCTTCCCGACCAAGAGCACGACCTCGATCCCCAGCGGTTGGAACAGGCGATGGAGGTTGATGTAGTGCTGTTCAGCCAGAATCTCGGTCGGAGCCATGAGAGCCGTTTGGTAGCCGCTGCGAATCGCTGCCAAGATCGCAGCGGCGGCGACCGCCGTCTTGCCTGATCCCACATCCCCTTGCACCAGTCGGTTCATCGGGTGCGGCATCTCCATGTCAGAGAAGACTTCGCCAATCACTCGTTGTTGCGCGGAAGTCAAGGTGAACGGCAGCATCCGGTGGATCTGCTCCCAAAGCGGCTCTCCCGTGCGTAAGGCTTCCTGCTCCGATTCAAAGAGGTGTGCATCCACCTTCGCCCGCTTGACAACTGCCGCCTTCCGTGGTGACTTGAAGTCCTCGTGCGGCCTATCACTCGGTTCCACGGGAGCGGAACCGCCCTCGATCAGCGCCTGGAGCGGGAACGAAATACCGAGTTCCTGCTGTACTTCGGCCCGCCTCATGGCGAGAGCTACCTGCATGTAGAAGAACTCTTCAAAAACCAACCGCCGCCTCGCCGCACCTCGCCACTCGTCACTCTCCGGCTGATGAATCTGTCGAAGGCACCACTGAAGAGGCTGCAGCTTGTGCCTCCTCCTAAATTCCTCGGGAAGCGGATCTTCAACGAAGCCAAGATAACCTTCGATCGCGGCCTGCGCCGCCTTGCGCATGGTCTTCTGAGTCACGCCTTCGGTCAGGGGATAGACTGGCACGATCTGCAGGAATTCCCTCTCGTCGTCCCCGTCCTCGATGATCTCCCACTCCGGCGAATTGATCTCAAGGCCGTAAGAGCCCTCTTTCACCAGTCCGTAGGCGATGATCGGCCCCTTGTAGGCCTTGAGTTGTCTCGCAATCCAAGGCTGGTTAAACCAGGTGAGGCTGAGGCTTCCGCTCCCGTCTCCCACCTGAGCCTTGAGAATGACCATTCCGCCGCGGGTCGGGCGGCTGTCCACGAACTGAAGCTCACCCTTTATCGTTGCAAACTCGCCAGGACGCAGCTTGGAAATCTTTGGCAGATGCCGACGGTCTTCGTATCGCCGGGGAAGGTGGTAAAGCACGTCTCCCACCGTCGCGAGCCCCATCTTGGCCATTCCGGCGGCAAATCGTGGCCCCACGCCTTTGAGGAACTGAGCTTCAGTATCGAGGGATCGAGAAGGCACGTTAAATAGTCTAGACGGGTGAGAGGTAACTTTTAGATGATGCCGGACGAGCCAACTGAGGAAACGATCGCAGATATAGAACGTGAGTTCCAGGCTCGTCTTGCGAACTTGCACAAGTCGGCCAAAGACGACACGAGCCTCTTGCCGGACGAGGAGGTCGATCGGCGGCTGGAGTCCATGGATGAGCGGACTCGGACGGCGGGGCAGGTCCAGATGCCAACCCCTCCCGAATTGGAGTATAAACGCCGAAACTTCGCTCAAGACTCTTCTGACAAGGGCGGCTATCGCGGTTTGGGCATAGGATTGTCTGCAGCTTATGCACTCGTGGGCATGATGATCTTCGGTGTCGGGATTGGTTGGCTGATCGATCACGGGCCTCAGAGCTCTAACGTAGGACCGGCCTTCGGCGGGCTGGCTGGGTGCGTGATCGGAATTGTGTTCGTTCTATGGTTAATCAATCGGGAAAACAAATAGTCAACCGTTCTTGGATCACTCTATGTGCGATTGGGTCCGGGCTGCTCGTCGGGGGAGCTTGGATTTTCGCCCGCCTCGACGGATTAGCGGGCATTTTGCTTGGAGGTCTGCTCGCCGTCATCACTCTCGGATCGCTGCGGCTGCTCACGAATTCCCTGATTCCTACCGAGCAACGGCTTCCTCGGACCTCCAGCACAACCGTCTTGTTGTTGCTGCTTAAACTGCCCCTCGTGGCGGTGATTCTTTTTTTGATGAGTCGCCTTTCTGCGGAGGGCGTGGCTTGCTTTTTGGTGGCCTTGCTACTGGTATACTCCTCCTTCGTGTGGAGACTGTCGTCGATTGACGATTAGCCCTACCGTAACGATCGATGGACCTCTTTGCAAACCCAATAATGCCGCCTCTAGCTTCTGCCAGCGAGGGCGAGGGCATTGGCGCCAATATTTTTTGGTATAGCGGCATCGTGATGCTCACGGTGTTGATCTTTGCCACTTTGGCGCGGCAGGGCATCGGAAAGCGGATGTTCAAGGGATTGCCGGCAAAGCTCGCCGAGCACATCTATCTCTTTCTTGAGAACATGACGGTGAGTGTCATCGGACCTCATGGCCGCAAGTATGTGTCGATCCTCATGGCGTTCTGGAGTTTCATCTTCTGCGCCAATATCCTTGGCCTCATCTTTCCCTACACGCCAAGCGCGGATTGGAGCCTGAACATCGGTATGGCGATCATCACCGTGGCTTACGTTCAATGGGAAGGAATCAAGGCAAACGGAGTCTGGGGGCATGTCAAGCACTTTGCCGGACCAAAAATGGTCGGTCTTATGGTCGTCGTCAGCGGCCTTCTTTTTTGTGTCGAGATCATCTCGGAAGTGATGAAGCTGTTCTCCCTGTCGATTCGCCTTTACGGCAATATCGAGGGTGGCCACATCGTCATCTCCGCGCTGAACAGCATTATCGGCCACGTGCCAATGGGCGGACTGCTCCTGCCGATCAAGCTGTTTACGGCGCTGATTCAAGCCTTCGTTTGGGCAATCCTGTTCTGCACCTACTTAAACATCGTGACCTCGCACGCTCATGATGAAGAGCATTACGACGTGGAGAACATGCACCAAGAGGGCGCGACACTCGTTCCGGACAAGGCTCAGGTGCCTGATCCGGCTCTCGCATAAAGATTTTTTCCTGATAACTGGAGGATAAATAAACAACTAATATGGATATCGCAATTGGAATCGGTTTGGCGGTTGGAATCGCCGGATTAGGAGTCGGCCTCGGCCAAGGTCTCGCCGCTAACGGTGGTCTGAATGGCATGGCACGTCAGCCGGAAGCTGCAAAGCAGATCAACAACTCGATGCTGCTCGCCCTCGTCTTCTTGGAGCTGGTCTTCCTGCTCTCGTTCGTTCTTGGCTTCTTGATGATCGGTAAGATCGGATCGGCGACCCCGGCCGCTACCACCTCGTCAAGAATCGAATCCAAGACGAGAGTTGCAGATAATTCCATTCTCGCCAACCCGGCACAGCCGTAACTTTGGCAGCGCTAAACGCGCACTCACATGATGGAAAAACAAGTAACTAAGAGTTCAGGAGCAACCCGAGCAGCACTTATGCTGCTCGGCCTCATCTTTATTGTCGCCGGGTACTTCTCGTACGGAAAACCTTGGACGACTCCAGAGATGTTTGCTGGGCTGGGCTTGGATATCTCGAAGGTCATCGTCAACGTTGGCTTCTTCCTGCTATTCATTCAGATCATCAACATCTACTTCTACTCGCCGCTCCACGAGGCAATCGAGGAGCGCAACGGAGAACTCGAGCAAACGTTCAACGAGGCAGATAACCTCAAGAAGCAGATGAGCGAGATGCGAACGGACTATGAAGCCCGACTCAAAGCTACCGAAGCTCAAGCTCGCGAACAGATCCAGGCGCAAATCAAGGAAGCGCAGAATCTGCGGCAGACCCTGATGAGCGAGGCGACCGCAAAGGCGGACGAACTCGTCCGGCGAGCCAATCAGGAAATCGAGGCCGAACGGTCGAGAGTCCTGAGCGAACTGAGACTCGAAGTCGTCAACTTGACTCTTGCCGCCACCGAAAAGCTGATTGGCGAGAACATGGATAACGACAAGAATCGACGCCTGGTCAACGAGTTCATCGACAAGGTCGAGGTGAAAGCCTAATGGCACAGGGCGATGCCCGGATTGGCAAGCGATATGCGCAGGCCCTGTTCGGCACTGCCCAGCGCTTCGACGTCGTTCAGTCGGTGGAGGATGACCTTACGTCCATCGTGAATCTGATGGAAAAGGATCGAGGGTTCCGTGACTTTATCATGGCCCCTTACACCAGCCGCGAAGAGAAGATCAAAATCATCGAGCGCCTATTCAGCGATCGCGTAACCGCTCTCACCATGCAGGTGCTGCGGGTCATGCTCGAAAAGCGCCGCGAAACCGAAATCGAAGCGGTGAAAGACGAGTTTGTCGCTCTTCGCAGAGCGGCGAACGACACGCTCTTCGTAGTTGTGACAAGCGCGCAGGAACTCGACGCGAACCAGAAGAAGGCCCTCACCGCCAAAATTACGAAAACGACCGGCAAGAAAGTCGAGGCGGAATATACGACCGACCCGAGCTTGATCGCCGGAGTGAAGGTGACGTACGAAAACTACGTCCTCGACGGTACCGTCAAGGGTGGGTTCGCTCACCTACGCGATAAACTGAAGCACGACTTACTCAAACAAATCTAAGCGCAAGGGGCGGCGCACTTTAACGACCCCACCAAGACAAAGATATGGCCATTCGACCGGAAGAGATTACAGACATTCTCAAGCGAGAGCTCGAACAGTTCGAGAACAAAGTTGAGACCGAACACGTTGGGACCGTCCTGCAGGTAGGCGACGGTATCGCTCGAGTTTACGGTTTGCCCGACTGCCAAATGGGCGAGCTCCTTGAGTTTCCAAACAACGTCATGGGGCTCGCGCTAAACTTGGAAGAAGATTCCATCGGCGCGGTACTCATCGGCGACGAAACCCTGATCAAAGAAGGGGATACCGTGCGAGAGACTGGCCGCATCATCGAAATCCCTGTCGGACGCGGAATGCTTGGCCGCGTGGTCAATGCTCTTGGCCAGCCGATCGATGGAAAGGGACCGATCGCAGGGGAAGGTTTCAAGCGACTCGAAGTCATGGCTCCCGGCGTTGTCGAACGACAACCGGTTACCGAGCCGCTCCAAACAGGTGTCAAAGCTATTGACGCGATGATTCCGATTGGACGCGGTCAGCGCGAGCTGGTCATCGGCGACCGCCAAACCGGTAAGACAGCCATTTGTATCGACGCGATCCTCAACCAGAAGTACACCCATGAAGCGGGTAACGATCCGGTTTACTGCATCTATGTTGCCTGCGGCCAGAAGATGGCAAACGTTGCGCGCGTCGTACAAACCTTGACTGAAAACGGAGCAATGGAGTACACGACGATCGTGGTCGCCTCTGCGGCAGACTCGAACGCGATGCAGTATCTTGCGCCATTTGCGGGAGCGACGATAGGTGAATACTTCCGAGACAACGGCCAACATGGCCTCGTCGTCTACGACGACCTTTCCAAGCACGCCCAAGCTTATCGTGCGCTTTCCCTGCTTCTGCGCCGGCCGCCTGGACGCGAAGCCTATCCGGGCGACGTTTTCTATCTCCACAGCCGCCTTCTGGAACGCGCGGCAAAGCTCAGTGACGAAAAGGGTGGCGGTTCGCTTACAGCGCTCCCGATCATTGAAACTCAATCCGGAGACGTGTCGGCTTACATTCCGACGAACGTGATTTCGATCACCGACGGCCAGATTTACCTTGAGCCCGACCTATTCTTCGCGGGCGTTCGCCCCGCGATCAACGTCGGTATTTCGGTGAGTCGCGTTGGTGGAAACGCTCAGATCAAGGCGATGAAGTCTGTTGCTGGAAAGCTGAAGCTTGAAATGGCTCAGTACCGCGACGTTGCCGCTTTCGCCCAATTCGCGTCCGACCTCGACGTCGCGACCCAGCGCCAGCTGATCCGCGGTCAACGACTGACGGAGCTGCTCAAGCAAGATCTCGCTTCTCCTTACACGGTTGAAGATCAGGTGATCTCGATCTTCGCGGGAGGTGTCGGTGTGCTGGATGAACTCACCAATGATCAAGTCAAGCCTTTCGAGAGCGGCTTGCTCAAGTTCGTCCATGACAAATATCCCGATATCCCAGAGACGATTCGCACTTCGAAGGCGCTGTCAAAGGATAATGAGGCTACTCTGGAGAAAGCGATCAGGGAATATGCGGACATCTTCAAGAAGCAGGGTCCGAAAGGCCTGACTCAATACAACGTGGGCAAAACTGCCGACGATGCGTTGGTCGAAGCAGCCAAGTAGTATCCAAAACGGTTGTACCGGAAGGGCGGAGATAGTGATCTCCGCCCTTTTTTGCATCTTGATCGAGATCCAAATGTGGCGAATAGGCTCTAGCGGGCAACAATCGACTGCCTAGGCTGATCTCGATTCAAAAAGCTCTTCAGTGAAAGAGCTTTTCACAGAAGTGACCCAGCGGGATTATTTTGGCCTCGCCCCGCACGTGCTTGCCTCTCGCAAAGGATTTGATCTGCAGCACATCGGAGCTACGAATCGTCTCCTGCCAACTAATTTCTAGACGTCCACTCCGCGGATTTAGGTATTTCATGGATCGCCCAAGGCTGAACCCGTGGACAAAAATCGGCTTTCTCGCCACACGCCAGCTAAGTCGCTCATGGGCCCAAGTGAATTCTGTCTGGTTTCCCACAGACTCAACTCGTAAGCGATTCTGAAGGACCGTTCCATCGAGTAGCCATACCATCTTGCCGTAGAAGGCTTCACGCTCTTGAATCTGGACCGCAGAAAGGGATGAATGCTGAAGCTCTACTACGCAATCGTCGGAGGACAGCATGTCCGCTCGGTGCTCTCCCATGCAAACTTCAGCACGTTCGGGAGGTACTTGGAGTTTCCAGTTCTGGTGCCATTCCGATTCTCCTTCTTGCCATCGGTCGCAGTCGATGGTGACGAGATGCGCCCAATGCCACACCCGAACCTTTCCGCATTTTGGAAGGACTACTTCGCCGCAGGTGGGGCATGTGCCGGTTCTTCGGGGGGCCGGTTCTATCTTCACGCCTCGAGCGTCATGGGCATAGAACACGTGTTCAATGTACCCTTGCGCTATGCTTGGTCCATGAGAGTGCCATTCTGCTTCCTCCTCGAAGAGTTTCACATGCGCGAAGACGGGACTTGCGACATGATCGGGGTGCGGCGGCTCTTACAGTTCGACCAACTGCCACCAAGGCTTGGAAGCTTGCGTGTCGCGTATGGGCTTGAGCGGGAGCCGGATGAGAGTGACCAGCCAAAGCGCATACAAGTGCAGATTCTTGACTCGCGCTCGCTAGTTCTTCATCGGCAGGAGGACGTGCTGGACTCCGTGCCGCCCTTCGGCATTCACGTATTTCCGGTGCCGGTGCAGATTTTCGAGACTGCGGGGTCGCATCAGATCGTCGTGCAGGTTGACGGCCACATCGCCTCGGTCACCCACTTCCACATCGTCACCCCGGAGAACATGGTTTAAGATGCTTGGCGCAACCGAGCACGGCGCAGGTAAACTCTTCTCTTCTGTATGGCGACGCTGAAGCAAATCCGTCAACGCATCCGAACCGCGAAGAATATTCGCCAGATCACACGGGCAATGAAACTGGTCGCGGCCGCACGGCTCCGCCGGGCAACCGATCGCGTGGTCGAAGCGCGCCCTTACTCCGACAAGATGCAGGGCTTTATGGCATCTCTCGCGAGCGCTGGCGAGTTGCCACCTCATCCATTGATGGAGAAGCGTGAGGTAAAGAACGTCTGCCTCATCCTGATCACGGCGGACCGTGGCCTATCCGGCGCGTACAACTCTGCGCTGATCCGTAAGGCAGAAGACTACATCAAGGTAACTGACCAGCAGGTCAAGATCATCGGATACGGCAAGAAAGGGTTTCTTTATTTCGGCAAGCGCGGCCATAACGTGGTCAAGCAGGTCAACATGCCGAGTGCCGGAGCGACGCTCGAAGATGCCATCCAGGTAGCCGACGAGGCTCGCCGCCTGTACGAATCGGGCGAGGTCGATGCCGTTTACGTGGTTTACAGCAAGTTCTTCTCCGCCATTCGCCAGGTTCCGCAGATCGTGCAGCTCCTTCCCATCGAGCCACCCACCGGTGTGGAAGCCTCTGGATCGTTTAACTTCGAGCCAGACGCCGAGTCGCTGCTGAACGCGCTCCTTCCCCGCTACTTCTTAACCCTCGTCCAGCAAGCCCTGTTCGAAGGAACCGCTTCCTTTTTCGGGGCTCAGATGACCGCAATGACCTCTGCCACCGACAACGCCGGAAAGATGATCAACGATTTGACGTTGAAGGCAAACCGCGAACGACAAGCAGCAATCACGACCGAGATTCTCGAGGTCGTCGGCGGCGCAGAAGCGCTCAAGGCCTAGGTTTGGTTTTCTGAAATTGGAGAAGCCTGCGCTAGCAAACTTAGTTTGCTCCTGGCTTACTCCATCACTCGCTTGAATTCTCTGGCGAACGTCTCATTTTCATCCGGAGTGCCGATGCTCACCCGCAGATGGTTGGGCGCGCCGTAACCAGTGCAGGGCCTCGTGATGATTCCTCGCTCCAGCAATGCTTGGAACACCGGCATACAGGGGCGTTTGAGGTCGATAAAATGAAAGTTGGTCCAGCTCTCAGTGACTTCGCAGCCAGCTGCCTCCACCGCCTCTTGCATTAACTTGAGTCCGGAGCGGTTATTCGCCAGGGTCATATTCAAAAATTCGGCGTCTCCCAGTGCGCCAATGGCTCCCGCCTGCGCCAAGCTGTTCACGTCGAACGGCGCACGTACACGGTCGAAGGCGTCTGCGATATAGGCAGGGACAAAACCGTAACCGATGCGCAGCCCTGCCAGACCATAAATTTTGCTGAATGTCCGCAGGGCTACGACATTTTTGCCTGCGAGAACATACTCGCGCCCGTCGGGATAGTCCCCAGCGTCTTGAGCGAATTCGAAATAGGCTTCATCGAGGACGAGCAGGGTTTGGCTTGGCAGGTCCGCGATGAATGCATCCAGCTCGCGCTTCCTCACGATCGTTCCCGTCGGATTGTTCGGATTAGCGATGAAGATAATCTTTGTGTTCGCTGTGACGGCTCGCGAAATTGCGCTCAAGTCATAGCGCCAGCCGGGAGACATTTCTGCCTTGATCAGCTTGCCCGGAGCAAGATCCACCGCCGCATCATACCGGGGAAAGCTGTGTTCTGCGGTGATGACCTCATCGTCTGGCGAGGAGAGCAGCGCGAGCCCAATCGCTCCAATCAGTTCATCGCTGCCGTTACCGACGACCACCTGATTGAACGGTGTTTCAAACTTCTCGGCGAGCGCCGTGCGGAGATCGAAAGAAGCTCCGTCGGGGTAAAGATGTAGCTCAGGCAGCGCCTCTCG
Source organism: Armatimonadota bacterium (assembly GCA_023392285.1). GTDB lineage: Bacteria > Armatimonadota > Fimbriimonadia > Fimbriimonadales > Fimbriimonadaceae > JAEVZK01. The sequence continues at coordinate 39,023 of JAEVZK010000110.1, forward strand.
TATGGCTTCAAGGGCTTTAGGCGAAGGACCGAACGGATTTTCGTTGCTCGCGAGCTTGATCACATGGTCCAAGCCGAGTTCGCGCTTCACCGTCGAGATCGGCTTCCCCGGTTGATAGGGATGCATGCGAAGAACGTTCGATCGCACTTCAGTGGGCATCATCCCAGTTTACTTGCGCAGCCCCCAGACGGGCGCAGTTGTCCGCTACACGGCGGCCGATTCGATCACAGGCAAGACGAAGAAGGCTTTATCTAATGCTTGCTTCAAGTCCTCGATCAAATCTTCAGGATCTTCGATGCCGATACTCAGGCGAACGCCGGTCGGAGTCACCCCCATCTCCTGCCGCTGTTCCTCGGTCATGCACCCGTGCGACATGAGCGGCGGATAGCCAATAATGGACTCAACTCCACCCAAACTTTCGGCAAGCAAAAACACATTCGTGCTTTCCACAAATCGACAAGCGTTGGAGGCATCTCCTGCGATCTCGATCGCCACCATGCCTCCAAAACCCTTCGGCATCTGCTTCATTGCCAACGCGTACTGAGGGTAACTGGGGAGCCCGGGAAAATGAACCTTTGCGATGCGGGGGTCACTTTCCAAGAACTGGGCTACCTTCAGAGCGTTTGAACAGTGCCGCTCCATTCGCAGGCCGAGAGTCTTAACCCCACGCAAGCTGAGCCAGCAGTCGAAAGGCGACGGCGCCGCCCCGATCATTTTGCCAAATTCGAACACATGATCGTGGATCAAGGCATCGTTCGTAACCACCGCGCCTCCAATCACGTCGCTATGGCCTCCAATATATTTGGTAGTCGAGTGCACCACAATATCCACGCCGAGGTCAAGTGGATTCTGGAGATAGGGAGAGGCAAAGGTGTTATCAAAAACGGTGATCAGCCCTAGTGCTTTTGCCTCGCGCACAACTCCTTCGATATCGGACAGGGTCAAATTGGGGTTGGTGGGTGATTCAAAGATCACCATCTTGGTGTTCTCTCGCGCTGCGTCACGCAGCGTCTCGGGCCGCGCCGCGTCGAACTTCGAGCTGGTGATTCCCTGACGAGGAAGAAGTTTGTCAGCGGATCGAAAAGTTCCGCCGTAAATGTCCGACGCGATCAGAAGGTGATCGCCCGACTGCAACAGACTGAATGCAGCCGTGATGGCAGCCATCCCGCTTGAGAAGCAGACGCAATGTTTGCCATTCTCAAGCGAGGCTATGACTTCCTCCAAGGCCGTTCGAGTTGGATTCGCGCAACGCGTATAGTCGTGACGCGGCATCGAGTCCAAGTCCTTCCAAGCAAACGTGGCCGACTGATAGATCGGCGGAATGACTGGCATGAACTCGCCAGCAGGATCTTGAGCAACCCGAATGGCTTTGGTAGAGAACCTCACTTTATTAGTTTACGCTTGCGATATCACGGACGTATAACTAATAAACGAAAATTAGTCTTACCAGTCAGAAATCAAAAAAGTTCAAGTTATCTCACCCTTTGATTAGAACATTCATTGGTTAGGGCCACATCGACGGGGCGTGATAGGCATAGCCATTGTTCGCCTTTTTCGTCAGGAACTGATCCCACTCAACCTCAAACGTGTTTGTGGCAGAGACTGTGCCCGCGGCGATGGCCCCTTTCAGCTTAATATAGCTATTGATCTTTGCCTCTGTGCCCGCATAGAAGTAGCCTTGGACGTCGGTTTTGCTGCTTCCCACTGCGAAAGTGATCGTGCCGGGAGTGACCACGACTAACCGCCCGTTCCCCTTCTGGGTGAGCTTTCCAGTCACCGTCACATTTCCATTGACAAAGAAAGTGCCGCCTTTATCCATATCGCCGCTCAGGCTGAGATTTCCATTGACATAGACAACTCCTCCATCGGAGTTGAACCTGTAGCTATCGAGAACTTGGTCTCCTGCCAACACGTTTTCAGCGCAAGCTTGGTACTGCGAACCAGCCAAGGAAGGCATTGGCTTCGCCTTGACTCCCGTTATCAGTGAACCCACCAGTTGAAGAAGCGATATGGTGTAGGAACTGGTGGCCGTCCTTAGATCTTTGGTGATTTTTGCCCCTAAGCCTGCAAGCCCGAGTCCATTTCGGACGAAGACGCTTCCCGTCACCTTCGAGTTTAGCGGCAGGTTCAGCGAGTTGTTCGAATAGATTCCGTAAGACCAGATATTGTCGATCGCGTTTACGCGAAGAGACACCACTTTGTTTGCCTCGAACTTTAGCGCCCCAATTCCATTCACCTTTAGCCGCACCGTGTCGGCAACTGAAGCGCTATTGTCTTCGACCGTCACGTTGATGCTCTTTGAGCCAACATAGTAAAGCTTCGAGTCACCCGGCTCCAGCTTTCCATTGATGATGTCAGCCGTTGCGAGTTGAATCGCACCTTCCGTAACCAACTGCTCCTTCGCGTTGTTCTCGAGCGTTCCCTGCCCGTCTGAAACTGTCGCAGACAGCGATAGGCCAGCGAATACAGCCACCGCGCCCGCGGTTACCATGAAGGCTACGACGATCATCGCGCTGCCACTCTTCTTTGTCTTTCTCATTTCGGCATCACCACCACGTTATCCAGCAATCCTCCAGATTTGTCACCTGAAGTGCTTTCGTCAATAAATTCAAGGTCTGTCGTCGCCGACGTTGCGGCAACGGTGTACTTCTTCAGTGTCCACGCCCCGGAACTCGGAAGCCCGGTGCCATTTGCGTCGAGGACGTCTAAGGTCACGCCATTCCACTTCACCTCTATCTTGTTACTCGCAAAGCCGGGCCTCGGAGTGTAGTAGAAGCTGACCGCATACTGCATCCCTGGAACTGTGGTTAAGGTCTGCTTTATCGATGAAGGTAGGTCAGCATCGAGTTCCAAGTGTTGTTTGCCTTTGAACGAACTGGCCCCAAATCCACCAAACTGAATTTCGAATGGACCAGAACTCGTCTTTACCCAGCCGTTGATAATGCCGTCATCGCTGAAATAGCCCCAGCCTGATCCAGAAACGTCGGGGTATTCGAAGCCTCCGTTCACAACCATGTTGCGGAAGTTCTGCCAGTACGTGGTCGCAGTGTAAACCAGCTTACGCCCTGGCGCGTTTGGATCAGTGGTCATCGAACGATCAGCCCTCGTCAAACTTGAAGCGGTGATGGTGTAGGTGGTGAGCTGATTGACCGAATCATTGTAGAAGCTCAAACGGTCGATCAGACCCCACCGATAATTTCCGCCGTAATACAGCCTCCATTTCTGGTCCAAATTGGCGCTTGAGGGCTGGGATGCATCAGGCACGATCGCTCGCCAAAGTTGACTTCCCTGCCGTCCGAACGCCCCAGTCTCATCCGACATATAGAACCACACGAAGAATCCGGTGTTATACACTTCTCGCCCATCGATGCTCCCGTCTGGCGAAAAGTGATCGTTGACGCCATCGAGATCTTCGTCTGTGCCTGTCGCGGGCATTTCACAAACAAGTGCGACTCCCGGGCCACTTGTGATGATCTGACACGACTTTGCTTGCGAGATGAACTTGTTGAGTTCCGCCGCCAGCTGAGCCACCTGCATCTGAACCGCGCTTTCCGCCGATTGCTCCGCAACGTGACGCGCAGTGTAGGCATACAAGGTGGTCGTGGCTGCCATCAAAACGACAGTCATCACCATCGCGATGCACAGCTCGACGATCGTGGCACCAGCACGGACGCCGCCTCGTGGATTATGGTGCGTCATTGTTCCTCATCACCGAGTCGAGTCGAATAGAGCGAGTGACATTGCCGGATTGAATGAGAACGGTCCAGTTGATCTGAACCGTCAAGTTGAAAACCTTTGGGTCGGCGGTTGCCGAGACGGTGGTATGAATTGAGGTGGGACTCGGTAATCCAGTGTTTTGCAAAGTTACCGTTGAATCGGTTGCGGTGATGCTGCTGTAGTAGGCTTTCGAGCGGAATTTCTCCATCTCGGAAGAAGCTAGAGAAAGAGCAATCATACGCTGGCGCGCCAGCACGTTCTGGGTGTTTCCAAAGCCAATCGCCGAAATGATGCCCATCGCCGTGACAGCGAGGCAGATGGTGGCCACCAACAGCTCCACCATCGAAAAGCCTCGTCGTTTTCTTCCGAGCACCCTCACAAATAAGTTATTGGCATATTGCAATGGCTTCATTACGAGGTTTGCAAAAGCGAGAGGAAACCAGGCACAAATACGATTTTCAGATTGAAATCAGGCACTTGTAACGGGATAGTTGGGCTCCGGCTTGCTCGAATGTATCGCAGAATTGACGTGGCCGTTCATTCGGCATTCCCCGGAGAACTTATGAACAAATTAACTACTAGAGGATTAGCTGCTTCTGCACTACTGCTCGTAGCCGGCGCCGCATTCGCGCAGCATGCGAATGTCCCGGGCACCAGCCCGGACGGAGCGGGTAAAGATGCACAGAGCATGCTCAACTCAGTCGGCATCTCCAGCAATGTCAACACCGACCAGGTCACTGGCCGGATTTTCAAAGCTCACGACCCGAACCAGAAGGTTTCGATTACCAATCTCTTTTCCGTGGCAGCTTATGCAGATGCCCACAAAGTTGGATACTACCAGCCGACTGGCGTCGCATCTGATCCCACTTGGGTTCTCGGTGGCAAGGACACAAATCTTCCGAAGAATTCAGTTGAGAAGACGATCACCGGAAACTTCGCGCTTGCGTTGAAGTCGCCAGAGGGGCTCTTCCGAAGTGAAGTCGCACTCAATGGAGATAACTTCGAGCATTTCGCGGTGATGAAGTTAAAATACGCGAGCAATGGCTATATTCCTCATAGCTATGTTGTCCTGATGGAAGATCTTGACCACGGCGGAGACAAGGACTACAACGATCGCGCGATTGTGATCTGCAACGTCGATCTCGTCCCCGTGCCGGAGCCTGCCAGCATGATCGTCCTCGGTGGTGGAATCGCTGCCGCTGTAGCTCGACGACGACGACGTTCAAACAAGTAGTCGCTCAGAGCACAAAAAAGGAACCCAGCCTCTCAGATGCTGGGTTCCTTTTTGCTTTGCCGTTCACACGGTTAGCGATAGAGACTAACCGCGTAAGTGCGCAAGTCTTCATGCGAGAGATCGCCCGACAAAACAATCACGTTCCCACCGTCACTCCAAGTCACCAAGTTGCTTCGCTCGAGATTGCCAGCGTACATGCCACCTCCCATCGGACGAACACCCTCGACTCGGTCGACGCCAGCGACGACCATCAGTTCCAGCGGCTGCCCATGATCATTCAGGAGAAGAGACAGCGCCTTACGACCCGGCTCTTCATACATCTTGCATCCCATGATTGTAGAGGTATCGATGCGCAAGGCTGGTCGGCTTCCTACCTTCTCGCCAATATAAGACTGGACCTGCTCCGGAGCGGAGACTTGAGGATTCGGCAAGGAAATCATGCTGGAAGCCATGCTTGCCACTTCTCCAGCCTTCACGGATGCTCCTCGCAAACGGTTGAAGTAGCCTCCACCGAGAATGATCAGGAAGAATAGGCCGCAGAGCGCCCAGGCATACTTCCCAACAAAGGTCTCGACTCTGCGCGTCTTATCAATTTCGTCGAGTCGGGAAACGCACGTCTTCCACACGGGTTGGGCAGCATGCGCCTCAGCTTTTGACCGAATGCATGCCTTGAGCGCCAAAATCGCTTCGAGCTCGCGAGCATGCTCGGGTGACTTCGAGATAAATTCTTTCGCCCGGGCAAGTTCCTCTGGAGCGAGTTCTCCATCGGCAACAGCGTGAAGATCTAGCTGGTCCATCTAATCTTCCGCCCCTTCTTTGATATAGCCTTCTTTCATAGCAAAATCCCGCAAAAATTTCCTTAACATCGCTCTACCGCGAGCCAGCCTTGATCGGACCGTCCCAATCGGCACTCCGGTTGCATCCGCGACCTCCTGATAGCTCATCCCTTCGATGTCACTGAGGATAACCGCCATCCTGAAATCGACCGGCACCTGTGAGAGTGCATGCTCGACTTCGGTCCCCAGCGCATTGTCGAAAAGAATCCGGTCAGGAATCTCACCTTCGGCTGCCACCGGCTCCGCCGCGACCTCGTCATTGAGCGAGTTGAGCTGGGGACCTCGTTGCCGTGCCCTGTACTTGTTGATGTACAGGTTCGTCACAATCCGCAATATCCAAGCCTTGAAATTCGAGCCGTCAAAACGCTCGAATGCCTCATAGGCCCGAACTATCGCTTCTTGTGCAAGGTCCTCTGCTTCCTCGCGCGACCGAGTCAGTCGCAAAGCGGTTCCGAATACGGAAGGAAAGACCTTTTCCGCCTGCTTTTCAAAAGAGTCGCGCAAGTTGCGCTTTCCGAAGAGCATGGCGGTCGGAGTCTACCCCCCGATCTTTCTAACCACTAAGGCTAGACCCAGGTTCCCCGAAGTCTCCCAAAATTTTAAACAGGCTAATTTGCTGGTTCTCATGGGAAGCGCAGTAGGGCCTGCCGTAGGTCCAACCTGAGGCAGGGGTAGTTGCCGAATCCTTGTATAGGCGAGCCGCTGGTTTCAATCGCTCTCCGGATAAGGTAGTTAGATCGTCCGCCGTTGGCCCAAAGAAGAGCGGCTGCCCCCGCCACCATCGGTGATGAAAACGAAGTCCCTGAATCGAAGTTGAGACGATTTCCAGGGATCGTGCTCAGGATGTGAACGGCAGGCGCCGCGGTGTGCACCCACGAACCATAGGAACTGAAGGTGGCGCGCCGATCATTCTGATCCACACCCGCCACCGCAATACAGTTGTTGAGGGCTGCCGGATACACCTTGTCCGTGTTACCGTTGTTGCCAGCTGCTGCGACAACGACCACACCTTGCTCCCACGCAGCATCGACTGCCTCCTGAAGCGACTGCGAATACTCCCGCTGGCCGACGCTCATGTTGATCACCTTGGCGCCCCGAGCCACCGCCCAATCGATGGCGGGGATCAACGTGGCGTCACTTCCTTGATTGGTGTCGGTCACCACTTTGGCAACGATCAGGGAAGTGTTATAACCCACCGAAGCCATCCCTGCTCCATTGTTGGTGATAGCGCCGATAATGCCGCAGACCCTGGTCCCATGGCCGATTCGATCCGTCGCATCTCCTCCGACGAAGCTCGCCTTGTCCAGCACCTTTCCCGCGAGATCGTAATGAGTGCTGTCCACGCCGGAATCGAGCACCGCCACCACGACGGAGGGGCTGCCCTGGCTAAACTGCCAACCTTGAAAAGCATTGATGCGCGGGAGATACCACTGGGAAGTCTGCGCAGGGTCGTTCACCTGCAGAAGATGGATCCGATAGTTCGGTTCAATGTATTCGACGCCGATCGGAGAAATGGCTCTGCGCGAATAAACACGCCATAAATTGCGCCTGAGGCTGATCGGCTGTGCAACTACGGCGGCAGGAGGCCGAATCCCCGGACGGTACTTGACCAGGTACTCACTATCGATCGGCTGAGCTGCGCAAAGTCCGCCCAAGAGAAGCAGAATCGCAGTCGCAATGTGACGCACAAATGAAGTTTATCAGGCTCGTGCCAGAGGAATGAGATGGCGAACAGGTTTTTGAGTCACTTGCTCTCCCCAGCTGATCTCGTTGTACAGCGAATCTCTTTCAACCGGGACCCGACCCACCTCTTCAATCATGGCGACCATATTCTCGTGGGTGAGCGCTTGGCTCTTATTGCCCCACTCGCCATCCTTATAGGTGATCTCGTATTCGTGCACCAAGCCATCCGCGTCGTCCGCCCCATACCACAGCGCAGCCTGCGTTACCGGAACGGTGTTCATAATCCAGAAGCTCTTGATGTGGTCGAAGTTGTCCAGCATCAAGCGACTCACGGCGATGTTCCGCAGGTCAGTATCTCCCGTCGGGGCGGCAATATGCTCCAGTTCCGTGTTCTCCGGATGGAAGCTGAGTGGCGTCATGGTGAGGAAATGACCGGTCTCATCCTGGAGCTCTCTAAGTTGAATCAAGTGGTCGACCAGCTCCTCGTCGGTTTCAATGTGGCCGTACAGCATGGTCGCGTACTGCTTCATCCCGAGACGTGCGGCGGCTCGGGCTACATCCTTCCACTCTTCACCGTTCAACTTCTTGCCAAACAGTTCCCGGTGAACTCGCTCGCTCAGAATCTCAATCCCTCCGCCTGGCAGCGAATCTAATCCTGCCTCGATCAGGTCCGCGAGAGCCTGCTCTACCGTAACCTTGCCTTGACGAGCAATCGCCACGATTTCGACGGCAGTGAACGCCTTGACGTGGACTCCTGGACGAACTTCTTTCACTGTCCGAACAAGGTCAAGATAGTATTGGTAAGGCAGACGTGGATTGATTCCGCCCACCATGTGGATCTCCGTCATCGGCACATCTTTATGCCAGGTCAGTCGCTCTCGCACCTGGTCCAACGACATCTGGTAGGGTGCGGGGCCACCCTTCTTGGCATAGAAGGAGCAGAACTTACAAAACTTGTTGCAAATGTTCGTGTAGTTGATGTGCTGATTTCGAACGTAGTAGGTCTTCGCTCCGTGCTTACGTTCGCGCACCATATTCGCGAGGTAACCCACGCCGGTCAAATTCTGAGTGCGATAGAGCGTAAGCCCATCCTCAAAACTAAGCCTTTGTCCGGCTTGCACCTTCTCGTAAATAGGAAGAAGATCGAGTCCGACGATTCGTTCTGGAGATAGCGCCATCTGAATTTCCTACGATAGCCTACCAGACGAACTTTCACTTTTTCTTGAAACTTCGTGGCGAAGGCCTTGGAGTTTTCCCGCCTCCAGTCTCCGTCTGGAGTCCAAAGGGCGGCCCTCAATAAACGAGAGTTGCCTTAATTGGGAAGGGGTGGAGGAGCAATTTCGGGAGTTGCGAACCGGTTGCGAGGAGTCCAAATATAGGCAAGAACGCCGCTTGTCTCGATCTGCTCAGAGCCAATCGCTTTTGGACCTCCCTGAACTTGGACCGCAGCGTACTGGCTGACCGCAATCCCGCCCGGAGGACATGCCTTCTGCAGATGCGCGGCGATATCGATCACCTCTGAGAAGTTCAGGGTCTTGAGATCGTTTCCGTCGGGGGCGTTCACGGCCCCGCTATGGATACCACACCGCAGGATAATTGGGCTGCCAAGTTTGTTGCGAAACGTATTCAGCTCGATCAAGCCGACCTGCAAATTCTTGGCCGCCGCGAAAGCCTGCTGCGGAGTGTCAAAGGTCGCGGTGACACCGTCTCCGGCCGTCGAGTGAATACGTCCGCTATGCTTCTTCACAATGAAGTTGACAAAGTCGTGATACTCGCTGAATGAATATTCGATGCTGAATTGGTCTGGCGCCTTACTCTTCAGGGCTGTGGACGCGACGACGTCGACGCTCAGAAACGTGCAACTCTGCTCCCCTCCCTTCAAGCGTTCCTGCAGGTCCATCAGCTGGCGAAGCAACTCCTGTCGCTCCTGAACTGGATCTTTCAACCCAAAAGTTCTGCGGTTCTTCCCCATAAACTCGTTCAAGAAATAACCAGCCGCCGCACATCCGGCTGTCAGCGGGATGAGCCAGAAAGGTTGAACGGTAAACCTCGCCTGCAGAAGAAGTCCAAAAACGCTATGGCTTATGAAATAGACGATTCCCATCAGGCCGCTTGAGAGGGCGGCGACCCGTGGAGACTTGGCCAGGCTTAGCATGTACAGACCAAGCAAAATGATCAGGATCATCAGAATCCCGAAAAGGCCATACGAGCTTGACCCGAACCGACCGTCGAGCGCGTGCGTAAGACCAACCCCCGCGCCAATTCCGCTCGCCACGACCCACTGACGTTCTTCCGGATCAAGGGAGAGATAAGCCGCCCGCAGCTTCTTCGTCGTGGTCTGCTTTTCCTCTTTGGTGCGATGGGCAACCGCAATTCGCACGTAGTCGAGTGGCGCACCGGTCGCTTCGGCTACCGCCTGAATCGCCGCGTCGTCAAGATCACCACCGCTCGATTCGCGCAAGCGTTCCGCCAGTTCCAGCATCTGCTGAACGGTATCGTCGCTGAGTTGACGCGTCTCCTCCAGATGGTCTTGATTCACGAGTTTGCCGAGTTTACTAAACCGTCGAATACATCGTAGCATTGAGCTAGGCCAATGGATTCACCAATCACTGCTCCTCCGACGTCTTCACCAGCAAAATGGGAAAGGATTCTCACCTCATTGGTGGTAACTCTGATTCTCCTAGTCGCATTGGAGTCCGTCACCGGAATTCTCACTTTCCTTCAATATCGCGCAGATGCTGGTGCAGCCTATCAGAGCACCAAAGAGATTTCTCCTTACCTGAGAGCAATTCACTATTGGACAAGCGGTTGCCTGATCCTGCTCAGCGCGGTTGCCATGTTTTGGATGGCCGCGCTTCGATGGTTTCGCATGCATCCGGCGATCTGGCTTGGAACCGTGCTGGTGCTGATCGGATCGTTCCTCAGTCAGATGAGCGGCAATCTGCTCCCTTTCGATAGGCATGGCGTTCAGACTGCCGTCGTAGAGGCGGGCATTTCGCATTCCGCCCCTTTCGCCGGAGGCTGGGTGGCGAAAATGATGCTCGGTGGCGACGGCTTTTCGGCGAGAACGCTTACGATCTGGGCGGCAGCTCACTTCTACATCTTTGGCCTCGTCGCAGTCGCCGCAGCCATTCTTTTGGCGATTTCGTTACGCCGCGTAAACCTCTCACCCAGTCGAGCTCTGCCCGCGGTGCTGGTCCTGGGCGCCCTGATCTTGGCGGGAGCAGTGTCCGCTCCCTTAGGACAGCCGGCATCCCTCTCGGATTTCAATTCATTCGATGCCCGCGTAAGCTGGTATACGTGGCCCCTCCACGGCATGTTGAACATGTTCAATCGGGTTGGCGCTGGCTGGATCGGAGCGATCTTGATTCCTACCCTGTTCATTGGCCTGCTCGTTCTCTCAACGCTCGTCCGTAAGAAGCAAATGGAAGCTGGTGCAAGTTGGACGATTTTTCTTTTCGGAGCCCTTTTTCTTGTTGCCGGAGTGGCGTTCGGTGGCCAGTTCGCACCACTCACTGGAAATCGCGATCCCAAAGTCTTTCAAGTGAGTAAGAACGATCACTCGCCGCAAGACACGCAACTTGTCGCCCGTGGCAAAGAATTGTTCAACAACTTCTGCAGTAGTTGCCATGGGCAGGACGGTGTGAAAGGTGGCATCGGCCCGGTCTTGAAAGGAATTGCTTCCCGCCGAGGCAGTGACACGCAATGGTACATCAGCTTCATCAAAGCGCCCACGTCGATGAAATCAAGTTCAACGATGCCGGCCTTTGGGCAGCTAAAAGAAGAAGAACTCCGCTCAATAGCGGAGTTCTTGATTGCCAATCGTTAAAGGCAGGGCGATGGTGGAGGCGGAGGCGGCACGGATGCCCCGTTAGTTGCCGTCGTAGCCGGCAAGATGATGGTGCCGAGATTCGTGGTCACTCCATTGCTGAGCGCAGGCAGCGCACCTCGGCACGAGCCCGGCAAGAACCACTTCCCATCGAAGAAATACTCGTTGTAATAATTTGAATGGTTGAACGACGTGGTGTCGATCTCAAAAGTGGTCGCCGACACTGGCACCGAAGCGCGGAAAAATCCGTTCGACTGAACCACCGAAGAGCCTACTTGGGTGGAGCTTGCATCGAAGAACAGGACCTTTACTCCCTCTGCGAATCGACCCTGCCCATCACCGACCGTACCGGATACAAGAGCTTGCTGCGGCTTGACCGTGTAACTACCCGACTGAACGCCCGTCGAGGTTACAGCAGTGATCGTGAACGGTCCGCCAAAATTGGTGGCCGTGAATGATCCATTTGCACTTAGAACGCCAGAATTGAAAAACGCATCCGTCGTGGTCCAATCAGAGGCGGACTGAACGATTCTTGTGTTGTTCGCCGTATATCCCGCGACCTGGAACTGAACGGTCTCGCCCGCGACGATGTTGGAAGGATCGATGAGCTGACCGCCGAGAAGCGCTTCTACCTTGTAGCGCACCACCCCGCCAGTCGAGCCTCCACCCGTTCCCCCGCCTCCACCGCAGCCCACAATCGTGAGCGCCAGTATCGAGACAAACGTTGTTACTGCTGCAATCCAAATCTTCAAAGTGATCCCCTTAAGCCAATGGCTCTCTCCTAATAATACGATGACCTTTTTGGCCTATCGTTCCGTTCGATTGACCGAACTTGAGCGAAACGCGTGTGGCATGAGGTCGGACAGCTTGTATTCAGCCGTCAGCCCCTCATCATCCGAAATGAAAACGTCCACGTTCTGAGGCTCGCGAGCGAATTCAAATAGCACTTGAAGACAAGCCCCGCACGGAAAGCCGCCATCTTTCGTCGCAACCGCGATTTGGGAGAACTCTGTTTCCCCTTCGCTCACCATTTTAAAGACTGCCGTCCGCTCAGCACACATCGTGGCGCCGTATTGGACGTTTTCCACGTTGCAGCCGGTGAAAACTTGACCAGACCCAGAACGTAGCGCCGCCCCGACCCGATATCCGCTATAAGGGGCGTAAGCCGCTTCCCTTGCTTTCAGCGCCTGCGCGACCAGCTCGTTCATTTGAGCTCCGCCACCGTGACGCCATCGCCACCTTCCGAAGCATCCGCCAACTGATAAGAACGCACGTGCGGATGTCGCCGCAGGTAGTCCTGAGTTAGCTTTCGCAAAATTCCTTCTCCCTTGCCGTGTACGATCCTTACCCGATCAACTCCGCCCAGCACCGCATCATCCACGAACCGCTCGAGCTCTCGCTCGGCATCTTCCGCTCGCATTGCCCGAAGATGAATCTCTGTCGTCGCTGTCTGCGCCTTTTGCAAACGAAGATTCGGCTTGTTCTTTTGCAAAGGCATCACACCCGAGCTGATCGCCTGCAAGGTCGAAGTCGGCACCATCATCTTGATCGGCCCGATCTGCACCTGAGCCATTCCATCCTTGGGTTCACTGAGCACCGTGCCAGTTTGGCTATATCCAGAGATCTTTACCACCATGCCCTTGGCAATCGCCCCAGCAGCAACCGGTTCCCGAGTCTTGAATTCCTGAGCGAAGTCAGACCCAACCTCCTGAAGTTCCTTCAGCTTCTTCCGAACACCCTCCCGACTTCGCTGATCTGGCGCATGCTTGAGTTCTTCAAAGAGGTTCGCGGCCTCTAATCTAATCTCACGCAGCGCAAGATCGATCGCCTCTTGGGCTTTACCGTGGACGTTTTCCCGAATCTCCCGAGCTTCTTTCAGACGTCGATCCGCTTCCGCCTGCTGTTTCTTCAGTTCGTTAATGCGCCGATCCGCTTCGCCCTGGGCTATCCTTGCCTGCTTCTGTGCAAGTTCAAGGCGTTCGAGCATCCCGGCCAAGTCGAGAGCTTGTTGCCCAAGACCTTCCCGCGCTTCCTCGATCACGTCCGCCCCGATTCCATATCGTTCCGCTATGCGAAGCGCTTGCGAAGCTCCTGGGGCGCCCAAGATCAGTCGATAGGTTGGTCTGAGCGACTTCGTATCGAATTCCATCGCGGCGTTCGTAAATCCGTCTTCGCTGAACGCGAAAGCCTTCAGTTCTCCGTAGTGCGTGCTCGCTAAGATCGTCGCGCCTTTGCGATGCATGTTTGACAAGATCGCCCGAGCGAGAGCAGCACCTTCTGCCGGATCAGTTCCTGCACCGACTTCGTCCAACAACACCAAAGAGCCCGGCACCAAGCCCTTCAAAGCTTCCGAAATATTCTTGATATGGCCGCTGAACGTTGA
>JAEVZK010000124.1 GCA_023392285.1 Armatimonadota bacterium
TTCGCAAGGGAGATATCTCTGCTCCTATCGTGATTGGTCGCGACCATCTCGACTGCGGCTCGGTTGCCTCACCCTATCGCGAAACCGAAGGCATGGCAGACGGATCCGATGCGATCGCCGATTGGCCGCTGTTGAACGCGCTCGTGAATACAGCGGGGGGTGCATCTTGGGTTTCGATTCACAACGGTGGCGGGGTTGGTATCGGCTACTCGCAACACGCGGGCATGGTGATCGTAGCTGATGGGTCTGCAGAGGCAGATCGGCGTCTTGAGCGGGTCTTAACGAGCGATCCGGGCATGGGAGTTCTGCGCCACGCCGATGCGGGCTATGAAGAAGCTGAGCAGTTTGCCAGAAGCAATGATATCGACATTCCGATGTCTCACTAGCGCATGAACAAGTAGGTTAAACCGGCTCCCACCAAGAGGGAGCCAGCGGCAATCGCCAGCCGCGGAAGGACCGGTTGGGCCGAAGTCGGAGCGGCCTTAGCGCCGACGGGAGGCTGCTTCAGCTCGTGGAGCATGAAGTATTTGGTCTTTCCCATTGCTTTGACTCGTACCATCTTCTTTTCGGGAACATACTCGTCGACCGAGCCGAGGGTCCACCAAGAATCGGTCCAAGGAACCATCACTTGGTCGCCGGGAAGTCCCAGGAAGGGGGTCACGGCGGATCGGGGGACCTTCAAGGTCGCTCCACTCGTGAATTTCACAAGCACCCCGTCGCTCTCTACGCTGATGACATTCGCCGGGTATCCCTCACCGGACGGGACGCGGGCAAATACGAAGTCATCAGCTTTTAGGGGCTGCTCGACGTAGCCTAATCTCTCGCGTAGAGCCTGTAAGACAGATTCGCGCTTGATTCCAGCCTCGTCAGCAGAACGAAGAAGATTGTCGTATTCTGGATTTTCCTCGACGGACAAGCTCTGGCTGGCGTCAATTTCTGTCGCCCGATTCAAAATTTCCTTTATCGCCGCTTCGTCCATTCCCGCCCTATTCTATCGTTTCGCCGCGGTCGCTGGGCGAGAAAGCGGGCCTCGGCTATAGAATGAAGACGTGCAGACGAGTGATCCGAATTGGCCCCGGGCAAGCGCTTGGCTGGCGGGCGAACACCTGCCGGAAACTGACGGGCTGATCGCAGTTTTGGGCGCTCCGCTTAACCATTCCATCACGCCGGGCGGATGCGACAAGGCACCAGCCGCGGTGCGTCGGTGTCTCGAACGGCTCTCAACCTACAGTTTTGACCTCGACTTAGATGTGCGCCGACTGGAAATGCGCGATGCCGGAGATCTGGCCATCCAGGCTTCGAAGCCAGAAGAGGCGCTGGAGCCGATCGTTTCGCACCTTTCCTCTCTCTTGCACGAGGCCGACGCAGTGGTGCTCCTGGGCGGAGATAATGGAATCACGCGCCCGGGATGCCATGGGCTCGATCTTCCGCTGGAGAACATCGGATTGATCACGCTCGACGCGCACTTGGATTTGCGCGATCTCGATGGAGGACTTCACAACGGCAATCCGGTGCGCCAACTCTTGCAGGACGGCTTGCCAGGCAATCAAATCATTCAGATCGGAATTCAATCTTTCGCCAATTCGCGACCCTATGCGGAGGTAGCGAGATCGGCTGGCATATCCGTAGTCCATTCAGAGTTGGTTCACAAGCACGGATTATCGAAGATTCTTACTGATTCACTGGCGGATCTGAGTTCGCGGGTGGAGGCGATTTACGTCGACCTCGATCTCGATGTGATGGATCGCTGCTTCGCACCAGCTACGCCAGGATCACGGCCGGGAGGGGTTGCACCTTGGCAGCTACGTCAAGCTGCTCGATTGTGCGGCCTTAGCCCCAAGGTTCGGGTGATGGATTTGGTTGAGATCGATCCGGACAGGGACATCGCGGAGGCAACCTCTTTCGCAGCAGCAGAGTGCCTCTTGTCTTTCGCCTCCGGAGTGCTGGCGAGGAAGCTGACCGCGTGAAAGTTGTTCTGAACTGCACACTGGTCACTTGCGCCGGTCCAGCGCGACCGCGAATCGGGCCAGAAATGGCGGAGGTTTATGCCTTTGAGGATGCCGCCATGCTGATCGATGGTGGGCGAATCACCGAAGTGAACTTTCGCAAAGACTTGGCGATCCCGGCAGGGGCGGAAGTGATTGATTGCGAAGGGGGCGCTGTTCTCCCAGGGTTTGTGGACGCGCACTCCCATCCGGTCTATGGCGGAAACCGGGTCGATGAATTCGAAATGCGCGCTGGCGGTGCCACCTACGAGGAGATCGCGGCGGCGGGTGGTGGCATTCGCTCGACGGTGCGTAAGACGCGCGCGGCAACGGAAGAGGAGCTTTATCGGTCCGCAGCCCGACGGGTGAACTGGATGCTTTCTTGCGGAACCACCGCCTTCGAGGCGAAATCCGGGTACGGCCTAACCCTTGCGGACGAGGCCAAGATGCTCCGCGTCATCAAGAAGCTGGGGCAGGAAAGTGATCAAATTGTGATTCCCACCTTTTTGGGTGCCCATGCGGTGCCAGAAGGAAGCTCACCCGAGGACTACGAGCGCGAACTCATCGAGCACATGCTTCCAGGGATCGTCGAAGCAGGCTTGGCCGAGTTTGCCGACATCTTCTGCGAGCCCGGCTATTTCAACATTGAGATGAGTCGCCGCATTATGACTCGGGCTAAGAGCCTGGGTCTGGACATACGGATGCATGTAGACCAGCTCACCAATAGCGGCGGCGCTAAGCTGGCGGCAGAGCTTGGCGCGGTAACGGCGGACCACTTGGAGCAAACCGACATGGACGGAATCGCAGCCCTCAAGGAGGCAGGGACGATTCCGGTACTCCTGCCGGGATCGGTTTATGGGTTAGGTTTAAAGAAGTATCCCGATGCCCGGAGGATGATCGATGAAGGATTGCCGGTCGTTCTCGCGACCGATTTCAATCCAGGCTCGTCACCTTCCCCAAGCATCCCGATGATGATGAGCTTGGCTTGTACCCACATGCGCATGACTCCTGCGGAGGCGCTTATAGCCTCGACGGCGAATGCCGCTCACAGCCTCAATCGAGGTGGTTACTGCGGGTCGCTGGAACCTGGAAAGCGTGCAGATTTCACGCTGTGGGAAAGCCATGACTATCGTGAAATTGCCTACTATTTTGGCTTTCAACAACCTGTACGAGTGTTTGTGGCTGGAGAACGCAGGTTGTAAGCCCGTCGATATTCACCGCACCGGGAGCAGTTCTGCGAAAGATATCCACCATTTTGGGGAAGGAACTGTGGAAAAATTGCGGATTCCCCGCTGAAAAAGTGAGAAGTACTTCACATTTGTAAAGCATCTCTGTAATCTTGCCGATGGATTTAGGGGTAGTAATTGATTCGAATATCCGAGACTAGGTGTCCGACCTGCGGCTCATCGATCCGTGAAGAGAGCTTTCACTTGCGATGTGAGCGCTGCGGGATCGTCGAATACTCCTTCCAAGGGCTGGAAAGCGCCATCGACGATTCAAAGATCAAAGAAGCAGTTGACCTTTTCCAGTTAGCACCTTCTAAATAGCGGAAGCCAATCGCTTCCTTTGGAGGTTTCTTTGCAGATCAAGTTGCTCTCTCCTTGGCTCAACCACCGCGCGCGCAAGCCCGGCACGGTGATCGATACCATTCTTCTTCATGCCACTGCGGGCTCCACGCTTTCGGGAGCGGTGGAAACTCTCAAAGAGCGTGAACTCAGCTATCACTATCTCATCGAAAAGGATGGCACGGTCACAAAATGTGTTCCTTACCTCTCTTGCGCCTATCATGCTGGAAAGTCGGTGGGGCCACAGGGTTCTGGAGTCAATGAATATTCGGTGGGGATCTCGTTCGTCAATATGAACGATGGGAAAGATCCTTACACGGCAGAGCAAACCGCAAGCGCTCTTGCCCTCATCGACACTCTGAAAGCGATATTGCCGCTGCGATGGCTGACCACTCACTATTGGGTTTCTCCAGGGCGCAAAAATGACCCGCTAAAGTATCCGGTTTCTTCTCTTTCGGATGCCTGCCAATTGACTCTGTGGAAGCCGAGAGCCACCAAGACTTAGCAAATATTCTGAACGTATTTCAAGATAATTTCCGTCAAGATAGGATTGTAGGACTTATCCATGTATAGGAAATCTTCGAAAGGCTTTACGCTCATTGAACTTCTCGTCGTCATCGCGATCATCGCAATTCTTGCGGCCATCCTTTTCCCGGTGTTCGCCCAGGCTAAGGCAGCGGCCAAGAAAACGGCTTGTCTCGCCAATACCAAGCAGATTGGAATCGGACTCTATCTCTACCTTCAAGATTCAGATGATTCGCTGCCGATGGCAAACTACCCGGGTTGGACGACTGGCCAGCCGACCACCGTCTTTGCCTTCCACAATGGCGCTGGCGTCTCTGAATTGGCTTGGGCCGACCTGCTTCTGCCGTACACAAAGAATCAGCAGATTTTTAAGTGCCCGGACGACGAGACGAGTGTTCACAATACGAGCGGACAAACAATTCCTGGCAAGAAGCTCAGCTACGCACTGAACTACTACTTCTACAAAAAGCCTGGTGGAATCTCGAACTTTGCGATCACGGGCGGAAACATGTCCGAGATGACGGCTCCGGCGAGCAAGATCTTCGTCGCTGAGACCGGAGTCAATCCGACTACTGGCGCTCAAGCGGAAATCGTTCGACCTGATCGCTTCTGGGGCTTCATTCGCCACAGCGATGGTGCGAACTATGTGATGGCGGACACCCACGCCAAATACCATGCGATGCCGAAGTATTGGAACCCGGCAGTCGAGAACATCAATTGGCAGCCAGACACTGCGCCGACCGATCGCTGCCCGCAGTGGTTCCCATGGGTCGAGGGCGAAGAGAAATGGTAACCGCTTAAGGCTGGTTGACCGCGTGCAAATTGATGCCGTGGGGCGAGTATGTCTCGCTCCACGGCATTGTTTTTGCGTGACCATCTGCGAATGTGTAGTTGGCAAGTTCGTTGTGGCGGCGGGTGGCGATCGCTCCATCAAGAGTTGCCATGTCGTTTTCGGGGGCTTGCGCGTTTGCCGCATCCCACCATGGACGATACGTGTCGTCACAATAGGGAGGCGTTCCATCCACTTCGCCGCTTCGCCTTTCTCCGAAAATGATGGTGCTGCTTGGCTTGGACAGGGCGCTCCCCGAAAGACCAAATATGAAGTAGCCGTTGACAACGTAAGAAGTTGTCGCTGGAGCGTCGGGATTGACCGTCTCGCAGGCCCTGCCGAATGGATCTTGATCCGAATTGCAGGCATAAACCTTCTGATTGCTCAAGTTGTTCGAACTTATTGGGGTTCTCGCTCCGGTGTAAGGAAAGATGAGCACAAAAATGGACTCGTATTGCGGTTCCTCAAGTGATCCGTCGGCGTCGTCGATCTCAGGATGAGCGCTCGTCTGCTTCGTCTGCGGATACCGGTCGTCGAAATCGCCCAAGTATAGATTCACTGCCGTGCCAATTTT
>JAEVZK010000062.1 GCA_023392285.1 Armatimonadota bacterium
TCGCACTCCAGCGATTCTCCGCTTTTAGCTGCTGCATCGGATCGTATTGATAAGGCGTGTACTTCCCGCTCTTATCTTTCACGCTGAGCCGGTTACCCGTCGCGTCTAGCTCGTACTCAAACGAGCAGATCACTGCCAGCACGAAGCTGTGCCGCGTATCCACCGTCTTACGCAGATGCGGCGGGCAATACGCTCTCGCTCCAGCTTCGTTCGCCATAACACATTCATCCTACAATACAAAATCCCTAATTCCAAATGTGACCGAGTTCACAGCAACTCGGTTTTGAAGCTGGACGGCTCGTGACGCGAGGGAAACTTGCGAGGGAAAGCGCAGAGAAATAACGGCCTTGCACCAGGTCTTCTTGCTCTCGAAGCCCTTGTCTCCTCCTTGACCGGTCAAAGGGCGGAGGCATTTCACTCATGCGAAGGCGATTCTCTCATGCTTCCACCATGCTTGGAGGGACACTGGAGGGAGACTGGAGGGAGACTGGAGGAACACTAAGCAGTGATCCTCCACACTCCCTCGAAACATCCTCGGGCCGTCCTCCACCCCTGTAGTAAGGGAAGATTCATGCCGATAAATGACTTATATGGCAGTGGCTCGGTTAAGCGGGGTGGCGGGACGCTTCTCGGGGAAGCTTGGAAACATCGTGTTCGGCAGGTGGGCGACGTGGGCTTTGTCTCGGCCGCTCCGGTACCGAACCCTCCTAACACCCCTGCGCAATCAGAATCGAAACGCCAGCAGCTGCGGACTCGAGGAAGGTGAGTTCGACATGCCAGACCTCGACGTTCCTTGATTGGGCCTTGCGAAATGCGGTAGGGCATGCTTGCAGAATTGGGCCGAGTGGTAAAGTTCGGGAGTGAATTGGCGCATTCTCCTTCCTTTTCTGGCATTGTCCAGCGTGAGCGCAACTGCTCAGACAACCACCAATCCCGCTATCCCCACTCTCTCTCAGGCGCGAAGCATCACCCTGAATGGAACGCCTCTAAACTACCACGTCAAGACGGGGAGGCTGCCGATTCGCAACTCGGATGGAACGATTGAGTGCCAGATGTTCTCCGCGAGCTACTTGAAAGACAATGAACAGGCTGGCATCCGGCCGGTCACCTTTGTGTTTAACGGTGGACCGGGAAGTGCGACCCTCTGGCTACACATGGGTGGGCTGGGTCCCAAACGTGCTCCGATGCCCCCGGATGGAAGTTTGCCAGCGCCTCCTTACGCGCCCGTCGACAGCCAGGAAACTTGGCTGGATTTCACGGATTTGGTCTTCATCGACGCCCCCGGTGCGGGATACAGTCGCTTGGAGAAAGACGACCTTAAGAAGAAGTTCTATGGAGTTCGCCAGGACATCAGCGCCTTCACAGAATTCATCCGGTTATGGCTTTCGGAGAACGACCGGTGGGCCTCGCCTCTCTACATTGCCGGGGAGAGCTACGGTGGCATGAGGGGTTCTGGCTTGAGCCAGAGTCTCTTCGGCGCAGGGATTGCGGTGAATGGCTTTGTCAGCATTTCAGGCACCAACAATTTTCTCACTTTGGACGGCATGAGAGGGAACGACGTGACCTATCTCTCCTTCATGCCTTCGATGGCCGACTGCGCTTGGTACCACAAGAAGCTGCCGAAGCGGTTTACCAGCGTCGAACAAGTGGCAACGGAAACCAAAAAGTGGTGCGATGAGGTTTACGGACCCGCCCTATTGAAGGGAGATTCGCTCACCGACAAGGAGAAGGAATCGGTGGCGACTCAGCTTGCGATGTACCTCGGCCTGAGCAAGAAGTTCGTTTTAGGCTCCAATTTGAGGGTGAGTGAAGGAGCTTTCTTCAAGGAACTGCTTCGTGAGGATCGTCTCGCAATTGGCCGTTATGATGGACGCCTGACGAATTCTGAGGAGAGTGCAGAGGGTGGACAGCAGTCGAACGACCCGAGCGACGATGCCGTCACGGCCCCCTTCTACAGCGCACTGAACGACTATTACACGCGCGACCTGAACCTTAGAACCGACCTCAAGTATTTGCTCTTCGGGAGCGTTTGGCCCTGGGAGAATCCGGAGGGCAGCTACGCCGAGACGTCCACCGATCTGCGCAACTTGATTGCCGCGAACAAGCATTTTCGGGTGATGTTCTGCTGCGGCTACTACGACTTGGCGTGTCCGTTCAACGGCTCGATTTATACGGTCAATCACATGGGCTTGAACTCGGACGAGCGCAAGCGGGTGAGTTTTGAATACTATCCGGCGGGTCACATGATGTACATCGAACAGAGTTCTCGCAAGAAGCTGCACGACGACGTGAAGCGGTTTGAACTAGCCGGGCTTGGGCAGTAAGGGCGCTTAGTTGAACGCCTCAGGGAATGTCGATCGTTTCCATGAGCCGACCGCCTTCTTCGCCGCGCGCTTGCACGACGACTGATTTCACTGAACCCTCGGACGGCGTGAACGGGCGGTTGGTGATGACGGGAATAGACAGCCGTTGACCGGGTTGGACCGTGAGATCGCTGAGGGTCCGTGGCGTCCGCAGGTTTCCATTGAACGGAAGAAGTCGATAGACTACGCCATCGACCTGTAGATTCATCGTGAAGTTGGAGAGGGCAACGTTGCCTTCGTTGATGATGACGATCGTGCCCGCTGCCATTTGGGATCCGCTTTCATCTTCTCGGTAGCCAAAATTCGCGGAGGCAATGGTCATCTCCGGCGAGGCTGGTTCTTGCGTTGCTTCCTCTACCGATTGGGAATCCTCTTGGAAAGCCGGAGTGGCGACGGCGATATTGCCTTCGTGTGTCGCCTCGGAGCGTCTCGGGCGCGGCTCGGCGCTCGAATAAGACTTTACGTTCGAATAGTTGCGCGGAGCGCGCGGAGGGGACGCCAAGGGTAACGCTTGGCCCATGGAATGAACTCCTCTGGCAGGCACGGCAGTTTCATAGACTGGTGCCGGTTCGACCACGACCGCGTTCGGGGCGCGAGTGATTAGGGCGACTGCCAAGCCGACGCATCCAACGATCGCGAACAAGAGCAAGGCAATATAGCCAGGCAATACCCTTGGCTGGACCTCGGTGCCATGGGGAAGCGTCGCCCCAGGGAATGGCCGTTTACACCACTGGCAAACGTTCTGATCATCGCTGATTAATCCGCACCACTCGCACTGCCTCATCATTCGGCTCCTTCATCTAATTTTAATACAGGTTCTCAGATTTGACAAGAGGTTTTTGATTTGAGTTCAAAAGGGGTGTTTGGTAAAGGTCCACAGGCACTTTTTACAGGACAAGCATCGAACTAGTAATTTTACTTGGTAAACCCCGCACGATTACGTGGAAAACACCCTGTGATGTTTACTGGCTCACGCGGAAAACGGATTTGAAGTAGTGAGCCCAAGCGAGTAACGGAGAAACAAGGAATGTCTTTCAGAATCAACACCAATGTCAGCGCTATGAACGCGCTTCGCAACGTTAGCAACGCAGGCGACCAGTTTGCCAATTCGATCACCCGCCTCTCGACCGGTATGCGGATCAACTCGGCTGCCGACGATCCTGCCGGTCTGATCATCAGCGAGAGCTTCCGAGCTCAGATTTCGGGTATCGATCAGGCGGTTAAGAACAGCCAGGACGCCATCAACTATGTGAAAACCGCAGAAGGCGCTCTCGACGAAGTGAATACGCTGCTTCGAGATGCACGAAGCCTTGCGGTTGCGAGCGGCAACACCGGAACGCTGTCGCAGACCCAGATTCAAGCGAATCAGAACCAGCTGACGAGCATCGTCAACTCGATCACTCGAATCGCTCAGCAAACTCAGTTTGGAACCAAGAAGCTGCTCGATGGCACCTCTGGAATTTCCGCTTCGGTGACCAACGGCAACCTCGTCAGCTCAATTGCGATCGGTGGAACGTTCGGCGGCCAGGCTTTGACCCAAAACGGATCGGTCGTGATGACGGTGAACGCGGCCTCTACCCAGGCTTCTTTGACCAGCCGAACATTCGGCGCGAATGATGCCGCTACCGTTGGCACTGCAAATGCAGGTTCTTTCACGATCAACGGCGTGACGATCACTGCGGTCTCCACCGATACGGTGGCCCAAGTGCGGGACAAGATTAACGCCGTCTCGGCTCAGACTGGAGTGGTGGCGACTTCGAACAACACGGGTGTCCTGTCCTTCAAGTCCACGGCATTCGGCTCTGGAGCTCGCATCGATCTCAGCGATGCAAGCGGTGCGGTCCTTACCGGTGGATCCGGATTCGCCTCTGCAACTGGCTCTGACGGTAATGCGACGGTGACCATCAATGGCGTGTCTGCGCTCTTCACGGCGAGCCGCGGCAGCACGGACGGCCTGACGTTCACCGATGCCGACGGCAACCAGATGCACCTGACTGCCGCCGCGAACAGCGGTTCCGTCACGAACCAAACGGTGGGTCAAGTAAGCGTAGGAGCTGCATCGTTCCAGATTGGCGGCAATGCAGGTCAAACGACCAGCCTCAGCCTCGGCAACTTCGTCGCGAGTCAACTCGGCAGCGGTGCAGTGAACGGGTTCAACTTGGCAAACATCGACGTGACGACCGCTTCTAGCGCTACCGATGCCCTCAAGGTCATCGACGCCGCGATCGACCAGGTAAGCAAGTCTCGAGGCGACATGGGTAACTTCCAGCGCAACGTTCTGGAGTCGAACATTCGATCTCTCGGAACCGCGAAGGAGAACCTGAGCGCCACCGAGTCAGCCATCCGCGACACCGACGTCGCAGCGGAAATGACGAACTTCACGAAGCTGCAGATCCTTCAGCAGGCCGGTATGTCGGTTCTCGCTCAAGCGAATCAGGCGCCGCAAGCCGTTCTTTCCCTCCTGAGAGGTTAAGACATTCGAGGAGCCGCGGGAAGGCAAACCTCCATCCCTAGGCTCCTCCGCATTTTTCTAGTTCGAACGGGTCCACCTAACAACCACACCGCCTTCGGGTCCGCCTCGAAACATCCGCCGCTCTCGCAACATGGAAGTCGCGAGGCGGCCTCTTTCTATTTGCGCAGCTTGGTAATCAGATTGACGGTTAAGTCAGCCAAGGCTTGCATGGAGTCACGATGGATGATTTCGAAACCATGACTGTTCTCCATTGGTAAACCTAGCGTAAAGGGACGGGCCGTGTGTCCATGAGATGCTGCGCAAGACGCGTCGCTGCCGCCTCGCGACAAGGCTTGGAACTGCACGTCGCCGCAAGAGGCGACAAGATCGATGTCCGCTGCGGCCATCGTGGAGTAGCTGTCGGAAACCCAGAGGGTGGGGCGACTATTCACCACGACGGGAGCATCCGGAACATTAGGGCCAAGTTCTAGCGCGATGCAAATCTCAGGACGAACTGAATTTAACAGGTAGAGGGCTCCTTCGCCACCGACCTCTTCGGCTACAGTTGCAGCAAACAACACATCCTGATCTCCAAGAGATTCGAGGGCAAGGAGCCAAGACACCAAATCTGCGCGATCATCTAAGAAATGGCTTGCCACTAGCTTGCCCATAGGGAAGAGATTCCGGCGGCAGGGGTGAACGGCAATCCTTGTTCCGGGTCGGACTCCGTGCGCGGCTAATTCCTGAGCGGTCAAGCCCGTTTTTACTCGAGCTGAATTCCATTCAATTCCCTTCGGATTCGCTCTGGGCGATCGCTCGTCCTCGGTGTGTATCGAGCCGAAGGACAAGACGCCGTCCAGACTCTTGCCTGGAGCCATGATCGTCACCGGACCTTCCCCAAGCTTCCAAGGCATGAGTCCGCCGAGAGCCCCGACGAGCAGTTCATCGCCTTCGAAGCCGCGACAGATCATCGCAATCTCGTCGAGGTGCGCGGTCACAACGATGGGGGCGTCAGCCGGTCCAACCAGCAGATTGCCCTTTGCATCGACCCGGCTCTTGAATCCGAGTTCGGATACTTGATCTGAGACGGCTTTCCGGACCGCCTCTTCCTGACCGGGCGGTCCAGGCAGGCGAACAAACTCTTCCAACAAGCGCAGGGCATCCATTCAGCTAGAGCTTACTGGCAAATCGGGATTTTGCGGCTCTGAACGCACTACGCTACCGTTAGCTCGCTCCGTTCGTAGTACCCATACGCAAGGGTGAACAACGGTGTGGATCGCAACGGCTGAACATAGCAGACAAATTGATAGCCGCGCGGACCGCGAGTTTGGCATTCCCGCCAAGCTTCTCATGGAGCGAGCCGGTCTTGCCGTCTTCGAAGCGGTCAGAAGTTTTGTACCAACAGGCAAATACGTCGCCGTCCTCTGCGGTAAAGGCAACAATGGCGGAGATGGATTTGTGGCTGCCCGGCTCGCGCGTGATCACGGGTATTTCGTCACTTGTCTGATCTCGTGCGACACTCCAGAACAACTAAGTCCGCTGGCAAGACAGCAATATGAGATCGGCCGGAACGAAAACGTTTGCATGGTCTTTTGCTCGGAAGAGAAGTGGGCGAAGAAGCTTGAGTGCCTGGCGAACTATGACGTCATCATCGACGCTCTGCTCGGAACCGGCGCCACCAGGCAGGTGGAGGGAATCACCAGGGATGCGATTCAAGCGATCAACAAGAGTGGAACTCCCGTTGTCGCGGTGGATATTCCTAGCGGGATCGTTTGCGATTCGGGCGAGGAACTAGGAGAGAGCGTTTGGGCTTGTCGAACTGTCACCCTGGGCTTTCCCAAGCCCTGTTTTTTCCAGGGTATCGGACTCGAACACTCGGGGTTTTGGGAGGTCGCACCGCTCCAACTGCCTCAAACCCTGCTCGACGAGCCTACCAGCGCGAAATTGATCGACCGTGAGTGGATTGCGAACCTTCTTCCCGAGCGTATGCGGAATTCGCACAAGGGGGAGAGCGGCTCGATCGTGATTGTCGCTGGGAGCCGGGAAATGCCGGGGGCAGCCACGCTGGTAGCTAAGGCAGCGCTCCGCTCAGGGATTGGTCTGGTGACGGTAGCGAGCATCGATTCAGTGTGCGATGCGGTGGCGGCCAACGTTCCCGAAGCGCTCCTGCTTCGTTTGCCAGAAAGGGATGGAGCGATCTCGCCCTCCGCGGTGAGCAAGCTTCTCGAAAGGCAGGACAAGTTCAAAGGGGCAGTATTTGGGCCAGGCTTGAGCCAATCAGATGCAGTGCGGCAGTTCTTGGGAGATCTTTGGCACAAGTGGACGAAATGTTCCGTGATCGATGCCGATGCGCTGAATGCCGTCGCGGCGGGAGTGACCCTGCCGAAAACAGATTGCGTGCTCACTCCGCATCCCGGGGAGATGAGCCGTTTGCTGCGGCTGAGTGTGGCCGAACTTCAAGTCGATCGCTTTAAGACGGTTCAGCAGGCGGTCGACAAGTTTCGACAGTGCGTCCTCCTCAAAGGCCCATTTACGATCGTAGCGGAGCCGAACCAGCCCATGCTCGTGAACTGTACCGGCAATTCGGGAATGGCCACGGGTGGTATGGGAGACGTTCTTGGGGGAGTTATCGCGACGCTGGTTGCGCAAGACTTGCCGACCTATTACGCAGCGGCCTGTGGAGTTCACTGGCATGGCTTAGCGGGAGATTTTTGCATGGAAGAAATCGGACCGGTGGGTTATACCGCCGAAGATTTAACTACACGTTTGCCACGTGCAAGGGTTAGAATCGTATCAAGTTGCGATTCCAAGCCACACTGCTCTCCCTCCTGATCCTTTTTAGTTGCGCGTCTGCCCAACTGAAAATCACGCTCAACTTTCCGAGCGCCACAGATAAAGAAATCTTCGTAGCGACGGCCATTCCGAAGGATCCGCCTTCGGGAACGGTCAAGGCGTCAGGAAAGAGCTTGGACTACTCCCTGGGTGCTTTTGGCAGCGAGGACCAACTCTACGTCTGGGATCACGCGACCAACAATATCGCCTCAAAGCCGGTGAAGGATATTTCCGGAGTTTGGAACCTGCGGCCGGAGGATTTCAAGCTGATCGGCAAGGTGAGTGTTCACCTCGAACATCATGGCCAACCATTGCAGGCGGCGCAGGTCAAACTCTCGACGAAGTCCAAGTCGGTTGAAAAGCTGATCGATCCAAGTTCGGCTGGAACCGTACAATTCTTCGGTATTCCAGCAGGAGAGGTGACAGTCCGAGCCTCCTACAACACGTCCGACAAGAAGGAAGCCTCCATCGAGCAGGTGTTCAAGTTATCAACGAACAGGGATCGCCCGGAACCCATCTTGGCGCTCGCGATCGGAGACGATGTCCCGGTTTCGTCCGGAAGCACGTCTGAATCGAAGCAGCCAGATGGAAAAGCGTCGTTACCAGCCAAGGACGCAAACAATTCCGCTGGCAGTGGCGTGGGAAAGTTTGTCTTCATGGCAGTTGCCGTTGTGCTCGTAGCGGGTGCCTTTTACCTGCTCATGGGATTTATGAAGCGAAATCCGCAGGCCTTCGAGGAGAAGCTCACTAAGCTGGGAGTACAGATTCCAAAGCCCGCCGACGCCGACGATGCTGCCCCAGCTTCGGTCGCGCCGCTCCCGCTTGCGCCTGCCCCGCCTCAAAAGATCATTTTGGAAGATGCCGATCCGACTGTCTTGGGGTCGAATCCGCCACCGATGACATCCTCCTTTGCGTCGTCGCCAACCTTGGTGGGAGAAGATGGCACTACGATGGCGCTGCCTGAAGGAGAAACGCTGGTAGGGCGTGAGGCAGGCCTGGCTATGAGCCTTCCAAGCGAATCCACGGTCTCACGACGTCATGCTTCCATTCGCCGCGAGGCGAGCGGGGAAGTCATCGTCACTGATTTAG
>JAEVZK010000009.1 GCA_023392285.1 Armatimonadota bacterium
ACTCCGCTTTTTGGAGGTGGCCATGTCTCATTTCGTCGAGACAATAGCGTCGGACCTCGCTTGCGGCCTCTCCCATTCCATTCAGGTAGGCCATGATTCCGACTTGCAGTTCCTGGGGCGTGGGATACGGCTGTTCCTGCACGATTGCCAAAACCGCAGCCGCCTCCACCATCTCCTTTTCGGAGTCATGCAGATATCCCGCATGATAGAGAGAACCGAACGGACCGAGAGCAGACCGCGCCTCGGCAGCAATCGACTTCGCCTGCTCCAAGAGTCGCGCGGCATCTTCGAATTGGTGGCGATGGATGTGCCGGATACATTTCGCCGAGGTTTGGATGAGCAGACGGGTCTTGACAAGTCCGGCTTCGCGCGCCTCGTGCATGGCCTGTGCCTGCGCTTTCAAGGTATCTATTAACTCGTCCCACTTTTCTGTCAAATCCAACCTCTACGGCTAAAGCTTACCGAGGATGGATCGCCGATGATGACGTGGTCGAGGACCGGGATGTCCAGCATCTTTCCAACCTCCACTAACCTTTTAGTGACGTCGAAGTCCTCTGGACTTGGCGACGGGTCGCCGCTTGGGTGGTTGTGGGCCACAATGATCGAGCTAGCTCCCTCGCGAATCGCGCTCCTAAAGACCTCACGCGGTCCAACCACACTCATATTGACCGTGCCAATGTGAATCGTGGGAGTTGAAATGATGACGTTTTTCGAGTCGAGCAGAACCGCCACGAAATGCTCCTTCTTCTCATGCCGGAGCCATTCGAGTTTTTCATAAACATCTTCCGGAACCTCGATTTCGTGCCGTTCGCCTCGCTCGGAACGGCCAGCTCGGCGGCCTAGTTCGATAAGAGCTAAGCATCTCAGAACTTCGAATTCTTCAAGACCAGTGGACTCGCGGATGTCTTCAAAGCTCGCATCAGCCATCCGATTTATGCTGCCTAGCCGTTTCAACAGCTCTCTCGCCGTGCTCTCTGCCGAGTCAGCATCCTCGGAACGCCGGGAGAACCCGACAGCGAAAAGATCCACCGGAGAAGCACCCTTGACTCCGTAACTGCGCACTCGTTCGCAGACTCGATCGTTCTTGATCACGAGAACCATTATTCAACACGTAGCCTTCATAATCAGAGCATGGATTCTGCCATCAGCGCTCATCGAGCACCATTGTTTCAAGTGGACCCCGCGATTGCTCACCTTATTCAAGAAGAGGAGGAGAGACAGGAGCATAACCTCGAGCTGATTGCCAGCGAAAATATCGCGAGCATGGCGGTTAGAGAGGCGATGATGAGCGTGCTGACGGATAAGTACGCTGAGGGCTACCCCGGTAGACGCTATTACGGGGGATGCGAAGTGGTGGACAAAGTGGAGAGCCTCGCCATCGAACGCGTCACTGCCTTGTATGGATCGCAATTCGCGAACGTCCAGCCTCACTCCGGCGCTCAGGCCAACATGGCGGTTTACTTTGCCTTTCTGAAACCTGGGGACACGCTGATGGCGATGAATCTTGCCCACGGAGGCCACCTGACGCATGGCTCGCCTGTGAACTTTAGCGGCCAACTTTACAACGTCGTTCCGTACGGAGTGGATGCTGAGAGTGAGTTGATCGATTACGATCAGTTCGCCGCCGCCGCCCAAGAACACAAGCCGAAGATGATTGTCAGCGGCGCCACCGCCTACTCCCGAAAGTTCGATTTTCGAAAGATTCGAGAAATCGCCGACGAGGTCGGGGCCTACCACATGTGCGACATGTCTCACTACTCGGGACTGATTGCTGCGGGCGAATACCCGAGTCCGATCGAGCATTGCGATTTCGTCACCTCGACCACCCACAAGTCGATCCGCGGGCCAAGAGGTGGGATGATCCTTTGGAACAAGGAGGAGTATTCCAAACCCATCAACATGAGTGTCTTCCCAGGAATTCAAGGCGGGCCGCTCATGCATGTCATCGCAGCCAAGGCAGTCGCGTTCAAAGAGGCTGCCGAACCCGATTACAAGACATATCAGGTGCAGATCAGGAAGAACGCGGTCGCACTTGCGGAGGCGATGGCGGACAAGGGATTTCGAATCGTCAGCGGCGGTACCGATTCACACTTGATGTTGGTAGACCTGAGGCCATTTCAAGTGAACGGAAAGATCGCTCAAGCCGTGCTCGATCAAGCAAGCATTACCACCAACAAGAACTCTATCCCAAATGATCCCGAAAAGCCGTTCGTCACTTCGGGAATCCGTCTTGGAACGCCAGCCGTCACCACAAGAGGAATGAAGGAACCAGAAATGGTGCAAATCGCTTCGCTCATTGCTCGTGCGCTGAAAGCACGTGACGACGCCGGTGCCTTGGACAAGGTTCGTGATGAAGTTCGTTCTTTAACCGCCCGCTTTCCGATTCATCGGATTCGCTGAGTAAAAACGACTGCGCCCGAGAAATCTCGGGCGCAATCGAACGCTATGAGCGAGGCCTAAGCGGAGGTTTTGGCATGTCCGTTTGAATGCGTCGACCTCGACTTTCGCCGAGTTTGGTTAAGCTCTTTCATTCTTTGGTCGAACTTGTCGACCAACCGAGCGCTCCGCTCTTCTTCGAGATGCTCGCGCTTGGCTAAGAATCTTCGCAAGAAAATGCCTGCCGTCAACGCGGCCAAGGAAGCACCCACGACGATCGCGCCTCTTTTCGTATCCATTATCGGGTCGCTCCCAAACTGGTCGTCGGGGTAAAGCTGGGAGGATCGCTGGCCGGGAATGAATCTTCGGAGCTCATGTCCGTAATGCGATCCTCATCGCTCATGCCATCAAGGCCGATGCGTCTTCGAAACTCCGGATTTTCAAGCAGCCGCTTGACCGCATAAACTGCCGCGATCGTTCCAACTGCCGCTCCTGCAATTGCCAAACCTTTTTTCATCTTTCCTCCACGAGGGCTTCCTCTACATCAATTTTGACGAATTTTACATCGCATGGTTCTAAGCTCAGCCAAAGAAGCGCGTAAGCGCTTCGCTTAGAGCACGAGCGGTGAAATGAACCACCGGAATGCTCGTCTCATAACGCATGCGAGTTGGACCTACGAGCGCGATAACGCCCGCCTCCTTGTCTCCAACGAAGAAGCTGTGACGGACCACCGAAAGGCGGTGCATCTTCTCATGTCGGTGCTCCCGGCCAATGGTAACGGTTTGCGAGGAATCGCCCGGTGCAAGGCTCTCATACAGGACATCCGAATCTGCCAGATGAGTCAGAAGATCCGAGAGGATGCTGGCATCCCGCTGAAACTCGGGCTGAGCAAACATAAACTCTTCCCCTTCGGTGATGAGGATGCCACGCGTGAGATCCCTGGAAATCGTTCTGATCTGCGACCAAATGACGGAAATAAACGAATCAAAAGCGCTTCTGCCCCCCACTTGAGGTTTCAGCTTGCCAATCGTCTTGAGCGACTTGCCCGCCACTGCTTCGTTGATTACCCGGTTTGCTTGGCCAATGTCTTCGAGCGTTAAACCCGTAGGGCACTCCAACATCCGGTTCTCGACATGACCGTTGCTCAGCACCAAAACAAGAAGCGCTTGATTCGGACCGAGCGCGGAGATGATCGCGCTCTTTACGGTGACGTCCACGTCTCGAATGGTGGTGGCCGCGGTTAAAAGCTGTGTAAACCGGCTCATTGCCCGGGCGGTATCCCGAAGAAGGGACTGCAGCGCGTCACCTCCGGCTGCCGCTTCTTTCAAGCGCTGCATCGTCGCAACGTCGGGATCTTGATTCACGATCAGTCGATCGACGAAGTAACGATATCCAAGGTCGGACGGGATGCGTCCCGCTGAGGTGTGGGGTTGTTCTAAAAAGCCCTGCTCGGAAAGGTCGGCCAGCTCATTCCGAACGGTTGCCGATTTGACCCCAAGTTCATATTTCTGGACGAGTGCTTCACTCCCGACTGGGTCGGCTGTCGAGACATACTCGAAGATCACGGCCCTCAAGATCGTTTGCTTCCGAGTATCGAGCGAATCCATCCACTATAGTTTACGTCGGAGCTGGCCCGGATCGCACTGCCCGTTTTGGCGTGCTATCGACCGAATTTATGGTAGACGATGTGGGTATCCGGCATCACATTGACCGCTACATTCCGACTCCAGTAGCCCTTTAAGTCTTTTCCATCCATATCAGCCACTTCGCTGAACAACGCAATGTTAGGATCGACGTTCGCAAAGGACGTCACGAGAGGAAACGGTTGACCTCTCTCTGATGAATAGCCGATCGGCAAAGCCAAGTAATGGTAGCTGGTCCAAAGGTGATTGATGAATCCAAACGTTCCATTTGTGTGAGCGTACGCGTCGCCGGGCGAGAACCAAATCTGCTTGGCGTGAGATAGATAAGGATCAAGGCACTCCACTAATTTCCGAGGCTGCTTGGAATCAGTGGGGATCCCAAAAGTGGTCACCCCCGGATCCCAATTCCTCAGATAGAGCTCATCGTTTCGATAGAATGGGAGCACTTCGTTGTAATTCCCGGCATAGATGGTGGTTGCAAGCGCGATCTGTCGAAGATTGGACGCACTCACGTCCATCTTCGCCCTTTCCTTTCCACTGGCGACTACATTGAGCACCAGTCCAGCAAGGATGGCAATGATCGTAATGATGACCAGAACCTCAACAAGCGTGAAAGCAACCAGAGAGCCGTTACAATTCCGCCGATAGCAGCAGTATGAATTATTCATGATCCATATCCCCTATAAAAATGAAATCGAAATAGTTGAGCTCTTTCTCTGAAGATTGAGCCAGAGCGGACAAGCCCTTCTTATCCAACAGGCGAATATTTGGGGATCGATCCTGAGGCATCGACTGCAACCTGCCGATTGCCGGGATATCCCGAACACCTAAAGTCGATGCCAACTCACCGTCTTGACGGATTAATTCAAGGCTTTGACTCTCGGGATCATCCAACCATCCTTGTGCCTGCTGCCGGCTGAACCCAGCCTGCACCGCCATGTTCAGCACTGCGTCTGTCTTTGCTGAATCCGGCGAAGAGAGGATTTGGCGCTCCCACTGCTGCCCTTTGGCAGCATCGCTGCGCATTGCACTCTCGATGGCGGCGGCAAGCCGAACAGACTTCTCGCCATTTTGAGATAGAAGTTTCCATCGGTGAAGAACAGGCACTGGAGGCGCTTTCTTGAGCATGGCCGCTTCAGCGGCCCGGCAGTGAGGGCAGAGAGGATCGCCAAAGATCACCATCGCATAAGGCAAAGAGCGGTCGATGCGATCATAATCCCGCAGCTCGAATATGACCGGTGGTGCATTTCCGTGTCCCACGACCGGCCAGATGGAGCTCGCAATCCAGCCGATCGGGATCGCTAGCGCAAGCAGGGCCAGCGTTCGATGAAAGCTGAACAGGCTATCGATGGCCAACAAGAACCACGAGACCTGTGCGAGTGCACAATAGGTGCAAAAGGTGCGGCGGTTCATCATGACGAAGAATGCGAGCACCGCAGAAACCCCGAGCACGATCTTCAGCCCCTTGAGAGCGGCATGCTGCCTGTTCAACCGTAGCCCCACCAGCACGACATTCCCCACAATCAGCGCCGCTAAGAATAACCCGCCCATGTTCGATTCGTTTGCACTGATGCAGCTCGAATCGCACGCGGAGAATAAGTCGGTGCCCATCCGTTGAAGGACAACTAGCCCACCTGCCAAGCAACTCAGAACGATGAGTACATCGCCAATGATTATCCGGCGGCTCAAGATTTCCGGACCACCTCAACGCCTATCAAGGCATGAGTTCTGCCCGAACCTGGTTCCGGGGGGGGGGAGACAAAACATAACCCATTATATAGCGGTTCAGACGACCTCCCAAGTGGCTTTTTTCTAAATAAGGCATCACCAATATCGTTGCGTCTAAGCTGAATTGGGCTCTTATCGAAGGTTGTTCAAGCATTTTTACTATGTCGTTTGTTGCCCTATCAAGGAACCTAGGTTGAGGCGCATGGGCGCACCTTTAGGAGGGTTAAGTGAATCGCAGCAAGAAACGGGCAGGTTTTACCCTGGTCGAACTCATGATCGTTGTTCTCATCATTGGAATTTTGATGGCTATCGCCGTCCCCAACTTTATCAAGGCTCGAGAGACGAGCCGCAAGAATTCTTGCGTTGCCAATCTGAAGCAAATCGACAGTGCTAAGGAGCAGTGGGCGATGGATAATGGCAAAGCGACCGGCACCGCCGTAACCTGGGGCAACCTTACCGGTGCCACCGGGTATCTGAAGGGACCTGTTACCGGCCCCATATGTCCGGGCGGCGGAACCTATACCATTGCAAATGTGGGCACTAATCCATCGTGCAGTAAATCTGCAGATGGACACATTCTGCCCTAATACACATCTTCCGAACCCTCAGAGCTTTTTACGAGAAAAAACTGAGGGTTCGGTTAAAAATGCCGATACAAATACTGGGTTCCGGAAAAGACATTTTGTGGAACAGACATCGTGAGGGTGATCCCTCAGTCCGAGGGAGGACAGTTTAGTAGATGATTCGAAATAAGAAGAAGAACCAGGGCTTTACGCTCGTGGAAATCATGATCGTCGTTTTGATTATCGGCATTTTGATGGCTATCGCCGTGCCGAACTTCATCAAGGCTCGAGAGACCAGCCGAAAGAATTCGTGCATCGCGAACCTTAAGCAGATCGACAGCGCGAAAGAGCAGTGGGCGATGGACAACCAGAAGGCCACCGGTGCAGTCGTCGCTTGGACCGACCTTACCGGCGCTACCGGTTACTTGAAGGGACCGGCAACGGGTCCGGTTTGCCCTGCAGGTGGAACTTACACCATCGGCAACGTGGGTACAAACCCTTCCTGCAGCAAGTCGGCTGACGGCCACGTCCTTCCGTAAAAGAAGGCCTGTTGAAAGCTTCGGCGACTTATCGCCGAAGCTTTTGTCTCTTTCTAGACGATCCCATTACCAATCATGAAAAAGAGAGCATTCACGCTGGTCGAAATTATGATCGTCGTGCTCATCATCGGCATTTTGATGGCGATCGCGATTCCCAACTTCGTGAAGTCACGAGAGACGAGTTCGCGCAATGCCTGCATTGAAAACCTCAGGCAAATCGACCACGCAAAAGAGTCTTATGCCATGGAGAACAACTTACCCAGCGGCACCACCGTGCAAATGTCGGACCTTACCGGCATCAACCACTATTTGAAAGGACCCTTAACGGGACCGACCTGCGCCTCCGGCGGGTCTTACACGGTCGATGTTGTAGGGACCAATCCAAGCTGCACCCTAGGTGGCGCACCCAACCTGCATAAGCTTCCTTAGTCAATTCGGTGCTGGCTTTGCATCGAGATGTAAACCGCCGATTCGGGAGCGTCGAGCCAACGTTTTAGCGGCGACTTTTCATTCATGGCGAGGAGTTCGTGCAGGTACTCCTCCCCACGAACCCATCGCATCACCTGGTGAGGAATCGAAGCACGATCGTCGACGGCAATCTCGGCTGGCCATTCCAGGCGATAATGACTCCGTGACAGGGAAATTCCAAGCCGTTGAAGAGAAAGAATGGTTGCCTCAGAGGGAATCTCGCTCGATATCTCATCCAAAGCCTGCTCCACCATCGCGTCTCGATCCAGTGAGGCGATGCCCATTCGGTGAGTCTCCTTCAAATACTTTCGCGCGCAGTTTTCTCCAACTTGGAGGAGAACTCGGTCGCTCATCTCCAAGGCCTCGCTTAGATCAGTCGTCGAAATCAACGAATGCGTCGCTCGCGTGACAAAGAACGAAATGCGAGCAAACCGATCGAAAAGATCCAACCGTTCTAAATCCGCGTCATACATGCGAATTTCCAGCGGACGCTCGCCGAAATAAGTCGCCAAAGATGCAATCACGGGAATTCCGCATCGCACACTTCCAGCGCCAATAATTGACAAGCGTGTACGGTCGAGCACAACTGTTTGACGCCTCTACGCCCGTTGGTAGTTGCCGTTAAGTGTAAACTCGCGAACCCTTAATGGATGATTTCGTTTTCGACCGTCCCGAGCTTTCCGGAAGCCTCATTTCAATGGAGTTCGGAATGGGGGGAAGAATCCAGCAGCTTTGGGCCGCCGATCCGGACCTTCCCGATCAGGATGAAGAGTTCCAGTTCATTCTCGGCCCCTTGAATCTCGGCGAAGAAATCTCGGAAGACTATTATCCGGGGACCATTCTCATCGGAGCACGACAAAATCCAGAAGATCCTTGGATTCTGAGCCGCAACGGGGCCGCGGAGACGTTGGAGATGGATGACATCAGCAAAGTTGGTTTTGATTACGACTTTGCGCTCTTGCCCGAAATACAGGTCACCGGCAACTTCTACGAATTGCCAGGCCCGCTCCCCCAGATCGTGTGGGAGATAACGCTTCACAATCGCGGTGAAAATACTCTGGAAATAGGCGAGCTCGCCTTTCCCCTTGCCCTCAACAACATTTATGAGGGATATGACCGGTCCGATGAAGGCTATGACGGACTGCTCAAGGATCGAGTATTCATTCATAAATACCTCGGCGGGTCGGCAAGTTATCTCTTTGCCCAGAGAATGAACGCCGATACGCCTGGCCTCCTCATTTATCCCGGCGCGGATACCGGCTGGGAGTTTTATAACCACGTGCCGTCGTCGCTGAACAGCCCGTATCGATGGGAAGGCATTCCCGTCGTCTACATTCATTCGAAGGCCACACTAGAGCGAGAAGGCTGGCCCGAATGGTTCAACCATCACACTTCCCTCATCTTAGAACCGGGTGATTCGAAGGTCTATCAGATGCGGTTTGTACCTGCCACGAGGGGTCGCAACGATTCTGTGAACCCGACGCTTGCCGTGCTGGGGCATCCCGCCATTCGCTTGCTTCCAAGTGCTGTCGCTCCCGTCGATGTAGGGATTGCGATTGAAGTGGCTGGCCGGACACCGACCCAATTCTATGCGAATGCTGAGGCTGAGTTGGAGACCGACAGCGATGATGAGGGTGGATTTTGCTTTGTGAAGCCGGCGCAGCCGGGAGTGATTCGCGTGTCCTTCGAAGACACCAAGAACGGCGAGAGCAGCGTTCATTTGGCGTTTGTCGAACCCATTGCGGACCTCATCAAAAAGCGCGCGGAATGGATCGTCGCTCACCAGATCGTTCATGCACCCGGCACCAATTTGCACGACGCGATCGTGGATACGAACGTCGAGACCAGGCAGAAGCTCACCGATCCGGCGGATTTCAGCAATTCCTTCGGAATCGAAGCGAGTCTCAGCGACGCCCTATATCTTGCCGAGAAGAACTGTCACTACCCAGATGCCGAACAGGTCGCAGTGCTCGACCGGTATCTGCAGAACTTTCTTGAAGACGACCTGCAGAATCCTTCCAGCGGGGCAATCGGAGCCAACTTTTCTGATTCGCATTCGATTGCCATCAATACCGGCTTAGCTAAGATTTACCCGCTTGTCGCGGCCATCTACTTGTCTATGTACCGGCTGGCCAAGACCTACGGGTCGACGCGGTGCGAGGCGAGACAGTATCTCAGGGCGGCATGCAGCTCGGGGTTGGCCCTGTTTGCGCATGCTGGCCCCGGAAACTGGCGTGGACTTGGAGTGCCGCTGATGCCGCTCATGCGCGACATGCTCAACTGGCTCTTCGAGGAAGAACTTGTCGAAGAGGGCAAGAAACTCGCGTATCTTCTGAGCAACCGGGCTATGGACCTAGCACGCCAGCGCTACCCAGTGGTCGGGCCAAGCTTATGGAACACGGCTTCTTATGAAGAGTGGTTTGCGAATGCCCGGGCGCTGCAAGATGAGGATGCTCAGGAGCGGGCTCAAACGCTGGCCTATGCTGGAAGGTCGTTGAGTCCGAGCTGGTGGTGGTACGGCAGCGACAAACGGTGGATGGACGAGGGCGATTTCGGCAATCCTGGAATGCTGGACAAGGGTGAGCTTTGCCTCGGCCCAACAACGGTGGCCAATTCCCTGCTCTTTTTTGCCACCCTAGATCGCGACTACGCCAGCCTCCCCGATGCCTGGATGAGAAGCGCATTTGGAGGGATGCTCGGCCCTTGGGCGCTTGTGAATGGCGATGGATCGGCCTCCATGGGAATCTGCCCAGACGCCGCTTCTAAGCAGTTCGGCAGAAGCCGGATCACGGGAGATATCGGGAGGAGCCTGTTCTACTATCTGCGCTATGTCTCTTCGTTCGTGCTACCCACGCATCAGAGCGGCGTCACAACCTTTGGTTGCCGCTTTGGAATCGAGGACCAGAACGGAAGCGAGGAGTTCGTGATTCAGCCGTGGGACGGCATCGGTCGACGCATCATCGCACGGCAAATCGGGATGGAAGTCGAGACTTCTTTCGGTAAGATTTTGGAGTTAAGGTTTGATGGACGTAAACGGTATGCACGGCTCGTCGTTGAAAATCCTTCCGACAAAGATCTGGAGGCGGTAATCACGGTCCGTGGGCTCTGGGGGACGAGGGTCGAAGCGTCGGGCGTTACGCTCGAAGCGTCAGATGGCGAACTTCAAGCGCCTGTTTATCTTCCAAAGAACTCGACGGCAGCGCTCGAGCTGAAGGTGGTTGGATGACAGTTTCGCCAGTATGGCTTTGGATTTCGGGAATTTACTTCATTGTTCAGACGGTCTTTACACTAGGGCTGCTCTTCGCGCTGTACAAGCTGGTCACCATCTTTAGCCAGCTCGTTCCGAAGATTGCGGCGATCGGTGACAAGGTCCACGACATCGGAAGTAAAGTCGAAGATCTGACCGTCAGCGTGAAGACCACCGTCGATAACGTCGGCGGACGCGCGAAGAGCGTCGCCGGCTCGGCAGACCTGATTGCCCACACCGCCTCACGCTCTTTTGAGAAGTTCTCGCCTTACGTTATCGGCATCATGAGCGCGCTGCGAATCATTAAAGCCGTTCGTGAATTTAGGCAAGGCAGCAGCTTAGCCGACGCGACTAAGCAAAAAGCCCTTGATCCGAAGCGTGAGACGCTGAAAGATGCGGCGAAGCTTGACAAGAAGCGTCGAAAGTAGGATAATTTACGTTTGTATCGCGGGGTGGAGCAGTCTGGTAGCTCGTCGGGCTCATAACCCGGAGGTCATAGGTTCAAATCCTATCCCCGCACCCAATCTCTCGAAGACCCCACCCACTGCTCGGGGCAGTTCCAGCGTTTATCGGTCGCCGCTCGGTTTTCTTCAAATTAAAGGCGGCGTATCGACATCCCGTCGGAAGCGGCGAAACGTTGCCCAAAGCCGACTAGACCTCACGCACTGGGTCTTTTGACGGAATTTAAGTTCTCGCGAACTTATCGGAACCTTCAACCCGCCATGATTAGTACTGCTCTACAGCGGAAACGTCGAACATGTGGCAAATAATCACGACGTAAAGAGCTTCTCCCCGCCACAGAGGGAGAATCCATACTGGAACCTACATTTTGTAGGCCAAGGCATCAGCTGCCGGTGATGAAGCACCCCGGCAGCTTTTTTTTGCCACCTCTACTCAAAAATATGGCTGCCATGCCAACATGAATTCATGTTCATTGCTCCGCTGCTTTTCGTCTCCCAAGCAGAAGTCCAGCCTTTCCTCCGATACCCGGACATCCATGGAGAGCAGATAGTATTCACCAGTGAAGGCGATCTCTGGCTGGGAAACTGGCTAACCGGCCAGGTACACCGAATTACCGCCGACGCCGGCACCGAGCGCAATGCTGCGTTTTCACCAGATGGAACCCAGATCGCGTTTGAGGGTGAGTACGACGGAGAGCGACAAGCGTATGTCATGCCTACCTCCGGCGGTGCTCCCAGAAAGCTCACGAGCGTCGAGCAATTTAGGGCCGTAACGGGATGGACCTCAGATGGCAAGTCGGTGGTCGTTCGCTATCTTGGCTATCCAACCAACTACACGTATTCAACCGTTCCCGCGCAAGGTGGCGTTCCTAAGAAGCTGCCTCTGGAGTTCGCTTCGCACGTCTCGTTCTCGGGAAAGAACGGCGACTTCGCATTCACGCGTTTCAATCGTTGGTACTCCAGCTGGTTCCGCTATATCGGTGGCATGCAGAACCAGATTTGGACTTATCGGGAAGGAAAGCCCAAGCCGTTTACTCAGATCACCAAAATTGACGGAACGAACGAATTTCCGGTGTGGTGCGGTGACCGCATTTATTTCGCCAACGAGAAGCAGGCGCGATTCACGCTCATGTCCGTTCCAGCCGCAGGTGGGACGCCGAAGGTCGAGCTTCCTGCTGGCGACGAAGAAATTCGTGAACTCTCGACCGACGGCAAGCGAGTGGTCTTCGAACGAGGCAATACCGTCCAAATCTTCGATCCGGAAACCAAGGATGTCGTGCAGTTCAAGCCAGACCTTGCAAGCGATCTCCTCCACACCCGAAAGACTTGGGTTTCGGCTGACGATTATCAGCAATCGCTCAACCTCTCTGCGACCGGTAAGCGGGCGTTGGTAGAAGCTCGTGGTCAAATCCTCTCATTACCTGCGGGAGACGGTGAGGCGCGCGTCTGGAAGGCGAAAGATGGCGTAAGATTTCGCCACCCAAGCATGTCTAAGGATGCGAAGAAGGTGGCCTATGTCAGCGACGAGACCGGCGAACAGCAGGTCTACATCGCGGACGCGGATGGTAGCAACCCAGTTCAGCTGACGACCGATAAAGGGCGGCAGCTCTGGGGGACGCGATTCAGCCCGGATGGAAAGTGGATTGCCTTCACCGATTCCAAGATGAACTTGCGGGTAGTAAACACCGCAACCAAGGAAGACCGGGTCGTGGTGAACATCCCGAACACCTGGTTCTCGGCGAACTTTGATTTCTCGCCCAACTCGGAATTCATCGCTTACGCGACGAACGCTCCATACACCACTTTTGGCCAGCTCGCGCTATATCGCCTATCTGACAAGGCAACAATTCCCGTCAGCGACGGCGCCGCAAACGATTCCTTCCCCACTTTCACTGCGGATGGCAAGTACCTCGCCTTTGTTTCTAATCGCAACCTCGGGGTCACCGATGACCCGGCCATGAATCAGCTAAACACCGCAAACGTTTCGGTCCTATGCCTGTTAACGTTGCGAAACGATCTACCAGACCCCTTGGAACCCAAGATGGCTGAAGAAGGCACAGACAAGTCGGATGACGAAAAGGAAAATTTCAGGATTGATACAGATGGGCTTTATCAGAGGCGTGTCGAGCTGCCGATCAGTCCGGCTCAAATCACGGGTCTGGCCGCGGTTGGCGATCGCATTCTTTACCAGGTCGGCAGCTCGCCAAAATACTTTGATCTAGGGGATCGCAAGGCGGGCGATCTCGAGGACGGCCAACTCGTGGCGGTAGCTCCTGACCATCAGAGCTACGCCACACAAAACGGAGGCACTACAACCGTCTATAACGCCAACGCGGAGAAGAAGGAAAACCTCGATTTCGGTGGTTTGCGCTTGAAGATCGACCCGGTTGCGGAATGGAAGGAAATTTATTGGGACGCTTGGCGGCACATGCGAGATTACTTCTATGTGTCAAATATGAACGGCGTGGACTGGCAAGCCATCGGAGACAAATATGCGAGGATGCTTCCCTCGGTTCGATCTCGGGATGAACTGGACGAGCTGATCCGATGGTTTCAATCGGAAGTGGGTTCTTCCCACGAATATCTCTCCCCCGGAGATTCGCAGGATATCAAAAAGCGCGTCTCTCCCGGCTTCTTAGGCTGCGAATTCGCTGCTGATCCAAGCGGATTCTACAAGATCTCCAAAATTTATCGCGGCGACGGCTTCCGAAACAGCGAGATGTCTCCTTTATTGGGAGTTGGCAGGAATATTCAGGAAGGAATGTATCTGATTGCTGTTGGCGGTGAGCCGGTGAGAATGGGACAAGATCCCTGCGCGAGCCTCGCCGGCCGAGTGGGAAAGACGGTATCGATCACCGTGAATACCGTTCCTAGCGAATCGGGCGCAAAGACTTACCATGTCAAGCCCGTAGGTGATCAGAATCGGATGCGTTACCTAGATTGGGTGGCGGCTAACCGTCGTTATGTGGAGAAAGCTTCGGGTGGAAAATTGGGCTACATCCATCTCGCGGCAATGACTCAGCAAGATATGAGCGATTTCATCAAACAGTATTTTGCTCAGCGCGACAAGGATGCTCTCGTCATCGACGGACGGTTTAACAATGGCGGCTACATCCAAACTATGGTGAACCGAATCCTCAACGAGAAGCTCACCGGCTTTTTCAACCAGCGTGACAGCTCACAGTCTTGGACTCGTCAGAGCGACTACTTTCCTGGCCCGAAGGCATTATTGATCAACGAGTTCGACATTTCATGCGGAGAGGAATTCCCGCACCGCTTTAGAGACTTGAAGATTGGGCCACTGATCGGCAAGCGGACAATGGGCGGCGAAGTCGGCTCCTCACCTGGCTGGCCGCTCGTGGACGGCGGCGTGATCAGCGTTCCCAATTACGGAATGTGGACTCCGGACGGACAATGGGCGATCGAGGGCCAAGGCGTCTCGCCAGATATTGAGGTCGAAAGCGATCCAAACCTGTACATTCAGGGTCGCGATGCACAACTCGACCGCGCAATCAGCTACTTAATGGAAGAATTGAAGAAGCATCCAGTCGTGCGACCCACAGCTCCAACTGAACGTGACCGGGTGAAGCATCCTGGCTAGAAGTCTTCGAGACTTTCGCGGGTCGCGAAGGCTCTCAATCTGAAGTCGTCGGGCGGCGCGACGTATGTGACGATCCGCTGCCCGCTCCTGGGCTGATCGAAAGCGAGATAGCCCGCGTGGAGCTGCAGAGGACCCTCTCCAACCTCAGCCGGCGAGTAGGTGCTGTCTCCGAAGACCGGGAGTCCGACCGCTCTGAGATGCACGCGTATCTGATGCGTCCTTCCCGTCGTCAGCTTCGCCCCCACCAAGGTTCCTTCTGGTGTAGAAGCGATGATCTTGACCTCAGTTTGTGCCTCTTTACCCAACGGGTCAACCGTCATTTTGATGCGATCCCGCTTGTCTCTTCCGATCGGTGCTTTAATCAGGAATCGCTCCTGCTCCGGACGTCCAGCAACGATGGCGAAGTATCTCCGCTCGGCAGTTTTCAACTCGATCTGCTTGGCAAGTTGGACGTGGGCTTCGTCGTTCTTGGCCACGACCATCAAGCCAGTCGTGTCTTTATCCAATCGGTGGACAATGCCTGGCCGCCACGCTCCGCCCGCTTGGCTCAACTCTTTCGTACGGAAGAGCAACGCATTCACCAAGGAAGGCTCTTTCAAGCTAATCGCGGGATGGGAGGCGAGGCCTCGCGGCTTGTCAACCACCAGCAGGTCGCTGTCTTCATAGACGATATCGAGCGGAATGTCGGCGGGAGTTAGATCGTGTGGCTCTGAGGCTTCCGGTGCTTCGAGTTCGATCTCCATGCCGGGTGCGAGTTGAAAAGAAGGCTTTTCAACTTCGCCATCGACCAAAACCATTCCTTTTTCAATCAACTTCGCCAGCTTGCTTCTGGAAAATTGAGGAAGCATGGCCGCGAGAAATTTGTCGAGGCGGTCGGCTCGATCGGCGACGAACAGCACGTGCGAAGTTTATCAGAGGAACTTGCAAGGAGGAATACAATGTAGTTACT
The DNA here is from genome assembly GCA_023392285.1 of Armatimonadota bacterium. GTDB lineage: Bacteria > Armatimonadota > Fimbriimonadia > Fimbriimonadales > Fimbriimonadaceae > JAEVZK01. Next base: position 15,576 of record JAEVZK010000009.1, read on the forward strand.
GGTGAACGAATGAAGCAACTAATCTCAAGTCTGCTGATGACCGCTCTTTGCGGCTCCCTCTACGCTCAGGATCTTAATGCAAAGGTGACCACCTCAATTCCGGCTTCCCGGATAAACACGGTCATGGAACAACTCACCGCTACGACGGGAGTTCCGTTAATGGCTGCCGCAAATTTGCGTGACGATGTCCTGCTCGTGTCGGTCAAGGATGTCACTGTTCAGCAGCTTATGGCGAAGTTAGCCGAAGTCGAGAATGGGGCTTGGGTCAAGCAGGGCAATGGCTTCATGCTTGAGAGGGACCTTGGCGCAACGAAAGCGGAGGCCTCAGCGGAACTCGCGACGCGCAAAGATCTCATCAAGAAGGCCATCGCTTCCCTGCCCTCCGAAAAATTTAACTGGTCTCAAGATCAGGCGCGAAGGCTAGCCGAGGAAACTGTACAGGTTGAAAATAGCTTCAACGAGAGTATCAAAGCGGGTGAGCGGTTAAACTCGGCGGGAATCGGAGCGCTGGCAGCAAAGACTCCTTATCAAAGGGCAATCATCGCCCTGCTGAAATCTCTCGACGTTTCAAAGTTGGCGCAGATTCCACTCCACGGTCGAGCGGTGTTTTCCACCAATTCCACCCGGATGCAGTGGCGGATTGAGCAGGATGGCACTTCGATTTTTCGCGACTTCATCGTTCAGCAGGAAGAATATGTCAGGTCTTACAAAGATCTTGCCAACCAACCGGAGGGCCAGGCGAACTACTTTTCGATGGGCGGGTTCAGCACCCCAGCTCTCGGAAATGGCAATGCCTCAAAGGGTTTGGGACTGGGGCTGCTGATCTTTAATCGAGATGATGAGAATTCGTTTGATGTCCACTTGATTGCCGCGGATCCTGCTCTTGAGACGATTGCCTCCGGATCCTACCGGCTCGATGTTCCGAAACCTGAGTTCACCGGCAATGATCCCGGATCGGCACTCTCCGTTGGCAAGCTCTCAGAGGAGCTGGCGAAAGCACTTAACACCAGTTCTGCCGGAGGCGCGATGCCGCGATGGGCGGTGGTACTGCGGACCGCCGTGGGCCGCAGCAGTTCATCTGGGCCTGTCTCGTTTACTTTCATGTCGTCTGGATCGCAAGTAAAAATCAAGTTGAGTGATGAATTGCGCCGTCGGCTCATGCAGCCCGACAAATTTGATCCGCTTTCCTTCGGTGCCTCGGACCTTTTCACCGGCCTCGCAGCGGCCGAATCGAAAAACATCGTCGCCTTGCTTCCCGATGAAACGTTTAGGGCCGCAAACGAATTGATCAGTGGCGGAAAGACCACCACCGCCGATCTAAAGAAACAGGCGCCAAACAACTTTAAGGTCGATATCAACGATGAAGCGGACTGGATTATCGCAAAACCCATCGCAGCGAGTTCCTCACGTCTCACACGAGTTGACCGAAAAGCACTCGGGGCGCTCCTCGCCAAGCTCGACAAGCAGGGTTATCTGCGACTCGATGACCTCGCCACCTTCGCCGCCTCTCTGAATACCGCTCCTGATTTTGCTGCCCTGCCATTCCAGATGGTGAAGCTGGTGGACACCTCCGCCGCGGACCGAGATTTCGGCCAACTAGCCACGGGCAACTTCCACGCCTACAAGTTGTACGGGCTGATGACTCCCGCCCAACGTCAGGCCGTTTGGAACTCTGGCACACTGCAAGTCAGCAATCTCACCCCCGAGCAGTTGGACGTTTTGACCGACTACGTCTACAACAGCTTCAACGGACCTAGTGTGCAGCGAGAGCGCCCTCGATCTGCAGATCAGATCAGAACAGTGACAGTGGCCGGAAACGCTATAGGCGGCTTTGCATCGTTCGGAGGTGAAGGCGGGGTACGAGACGAGCGCACGATCGTTCTTCCAGATGGCATCCCTCGAGACGCCTTCCTACGCTTTAATGTCACCAAGAACGAGGTGATGTTCGCCTTTAACAGCCAAAATGGAAGTTCCAATATCCTAGATGCAGCGGGGCTCGGCTTTGCGAGATCGTTCGCGAGCAAAAATCCAGAGATGGGAATGTCTTCGTATGATCGCTTTAGACCAGCCACCCGAGTACAGATTGGGATTGAGATCATGCTGGCTCCTGGGGTTTCGATGGGTTCGTCTCTTACAGACGCTTCCGTAGACCTAAATAAAGACGCAATGACCTACGAGCAACTTCCAGAAGATTTTCGAAAGAAGGCAGAAGACGCTGCTTCCGGCACTCGACCTCTGCCGCCAATTAGGCAGAAGCTCCCACCGCCCGCTCCCTAAGTAAACTGGCATCGTGAGAGGTTTTTTCGTCGTCTTTTCAGCGATTTTGATGCTCGGCTGCGGGAGTTCCAAACCTCCCGTTGCCGCCCCAGCGAATGATCAGATCATTGTCAGCGGACCGCCTGTCGGAGCCGGGCAGCCAGGGCCTCCGGCGGATCAGCTCTTGGCAAAGATCGACTTGCCTCTCTATCCAAAGTCGAAACTTCTGAGCTCGACCATCCTCGTGGGAGATCAGATTCCAAAGGATGAGCACCGCTACCACGTGCAATTGGAAACCGAAGATTCAGTCGAAAAGGTCGTCACCTTCTACAAATCAAAGGGCCAGATGATGGACTCGATGAATGGCAACAAGGGTCAGGTGTTGGGTATGACTCCGAAGGGAAACCGGACGATCATTGTCGCAGAACCCAAAGACGGAAAGACGATCATTTCGATCAGTAGCATTGCTTACGAAGCCACTCATTAGCATCCCGCAAGCTCGCTTGGCTCACCTGATGCCCCATCGGGTATTCGCGCCAGATGACGTCTTGGCCGCAATCGCGCAATTTGTCCGCTAGCGCCCGACCTTCCCCAATGCTCAAGACCTCGTCATACAGCCCATGCTGCACAAGCATGGGCAGGTGACCCCAATAGCGTTCGCGCTGCCATTGTGGCAGCCACCGGCCACTCATCAACCAAGCTGCCGAAATCCGCTCCGGCTGAGCCAACGCCACTCCGGTCGCAATCATACTTCCTTGGCTGAAGCCTCCAACGATGATTTTCCGATCGGAGAAATCGTCCAGCATTTCGATCACGGCATCCCTGCTTTCAAGGGCCTGCTGCCCGTCGACCGTACGCCCCCCGTCTGGTTCGATTTCGAAATCAAACCAGGAGTAACCCCGATACCCCGAAAGGTGTGGAGCACGAACGCTCACCAGTTCGACATCGACTTCAACTTCGGGCGCTAAGCCCATCAGATCCTGTTCGTCACTGCCGATGCCGTGAAGGAGGATTAGAACCGGAGCGTTTTGGCGAGTAGCGGCACGATTGATGGTGATCAATCTCATGAGTCGAATTCATATTGGCGCATTCCGGGCAAAAACTTCGGCTCGAGGATCTGATTTCCCCATAACCTGAGAAATTACTTTAACTTTTTTATCCTGCAAACCTAAAGAGAATAAGACGCGTGCCGATATTAAGACTAGATGTTGATCGAGGCGAAAGAACAGGTGCTGGACATTGTGGCTACGGTGTCTGAACTCTACCGGCGGTCTCCGGTGTTTCGAGCGTGCTGCCAAGGAATCGCTCTGCTTCTGGGCCTGGTCGCCGTGGATGCCATCTCACAATTCCCGAACAGCCTGCGCCTCGCTTATGTCGCTCCCCTGTGGTACGCCACTCGCTTGGGCGGAAAGGGTGCCGGATACCTAATGGCCTTCTGCACCACCATTTGCCTTACGGCGATAGACGCGAATGTTCACCCGACGCGCCTCGGGATGACGCCAAATTTACTCATCCAAACTGGCGTCGCGTTCTCGCTGATGCATGTGTTCTACTCGGTGGAGTCAAAACTCCGCGATGCCACTCAGCGGGCTACTCGAGATCCCCTGACTGGCCTCTATAACCGCTTTGCGCTTGAGCTGCGAGCCAAGAAGATGTTGGATCGAGCGATCCTTAACGATCAACCCGTTGTCCTCGCGATGATTGATTGCGATCGATTTAAGGAATTGAACGATACATTTGGCCATTCCTACGGCGATGTCGTCCTTCGGCACCTCGCTCGCACTCTAAGAAGAGCGCTCCCGCAAGATGCGATTGTCGCCAGAAACGGAGGCGACGAGTTTATCGCGATGCTTCCCAATCGGAGCGATAGCGAAGCCGCTTCCCTGCTCGACCACGCGCTTGATCGCTTTATGAGTCTCACCGATATCGTCGGAAAGTGCGGTGGCTTCAGCTACGGCCTCTCCGTCCTGCGCGAAGACGGAATCGACTATGAAAAGCTGCTGGTTTCCGCTGATCAAGACATGTATCGACGCAAGTCGATTCGAGCCAAGGTCGTCACCTTCTAGCTACGTAAATCTTCTTCGATCTGCTTTTCGCTCAGCTTGCGAAGAACGGCGCCTTCTTCGTCGAGCGGTCCCATCGGGCGACCTTCCACCACGACATCATTGTGATGAGTCTGACTCAACGCTTCCGCGCCCTCGCGGGGAGGCTCTGTCAGCTCGGAAGTTCGCCGCGTTAGGTGAGCGTTCGGATCGTCACTGTCGTCCGCCGGAATCATGCGCGTCGGCTCCGTCTGGTCGGGGCGGGAATCCCCGAATGTTCCCTCGACCGGTGTCCCATCCGGATGGCCGGTTACCGAATCAGGAGCGCCAGAGTCGAAGACTTCCGCTTGCGCCTCCTTCTCTTCTAAATCCTTGTCAAGATTGCCGCCTTCGAGGCGGTACGCGTCTCGCTCTACCATGCTCGTTAGACGAACGGGTGCGAGCTCGGTTCGATGCCCTAGGCGACCAGTCGGTCCACCTGATGGCTGTAGTGAAGTTTCAGGTACGACTCGACAATTCTGCGTTCACGCAGGTAGTAGGCCAGGATGAGATAAGCGTCGCTTAAGTTAAGTCCCTCGTTTCGCTCGACGATCTCTTCGGCCGTGAATCCGGCTTGGAAATCACCAATCACACTCGCCAACTCAACCCCCGAGTTACCAATGGTAACGTTTCCGCCGGTATCGATATTCACCGGAACTCTCAGCACATCCATGTCCAAACTCATTGATTCACTCTGCTCTTGATGCAGCAGCACCCTAGTAGTTTTCGGTTCCAAGCAGGGCAATCTGCACCCTTGGGGACGTTCTATCTATCGCAGCGCGAAGAAGCTGGTACAAACCCTGGCATCTTGGGGCCAAATAATCTTGTCCCGCTCTTCGCTCGGCTGTTGTATGATGAGTTTGGCGATGCCGCAGCCGAGCCTGCGAGCCAGACCATCCGCCAGACGCGCTTGGCCCGACTGCGACGACGCGAGGAACCCCTCTCGGGGGGAACTCACGCGAGCGCTAATCTAACCCAAAGGAGGGTCTAGGTGAAGCAATACACCGCAGACAAGATACGAAACGTGGCCATTGTAGGCCATGGCGGTTCAGGTAAGACGATGCTCGTCGAGCACATGCTCTACACCGCCGGAGCAACCGATCGCGTCGGCTCAGTCGACGGAGGAAATACGCAAAGTGATTTCGATCCACTCGAAATCCGCCGAAAAATCTCTCTCAGCGCCAGCGTCATGCCCTTGGAGTGGCATGACCATAAAATTAATCTAATCGACGTTCCTGGCTATCCCGATTTCATCGGTGACCTGCATGCAGTAGCACGGGTGGTCGAATCCATGATCATCGTTACGGAAGCTAAGCGCGACATCGATGTCGGTTTCGAGCTTGCTTGGGAGGTCGCAGAGCAGCACGGGCTGTCGGTTTGCATCTTTGTCAACAAATTAGAGCGAGACAACGCCGACTTCGAGGGTTTGATGGAGACGTTGCACGCCCGCTACGGTCGCAAAGTCGTCGATGTTCAAATTCCGATCGGACACCAAGCTGCGTTCAGTGGAGTTCTGGACTTGCTCAACATGAAAGTGTACAAGGGCAAGGACCGAGGGCAAGAGATCGAAGAAATTCCAACGGGTTATGCCGACGAAGCGAGCCGCCTCCGAGAAAAAGCGATGGATGCCGCGGCGGAGGGAGATGATGATCTTGCTCTCAAGTATCTTGAGGGCCAGCCGCTCACGACCGAAGAAATCGAGCACGGGTTACTCCTCGGCATCGAGAACGGCAAAGTCGTGCCGGTTATGGTGGGATCTGCGATGTCAGGAATTGGCGTCCAGACGCTTTTAGATCGCATCGTTGCGGAGCTTCCCTCCCCTCAAGACATGCCCAAGAAGCTAGATGATAAGCCTCTTGCACCCGATCCAAAAGGTCCGCTCGCGGGTTTCGTATTCAAGACCACCGCTGATCCCTATGTAGGAAAGATCAACTATGTCCGCATCTTCAGCGGCACGCTCAAAGCAGACGATCATGTTCTGAACGTCAATCGGGACAAAGACGAGCGGGTTCACAATCTCTTCTTCCCTCATGGAAAGGGTCAGGAAAATGCGACCGAGATTACTGCGGGCGACATTTGCGCGATTGCGAAGCTCTCGGATACCCACACCGGTGATACGCTCAGTTCGGCAAAGGATCGAATCCAGTTGCCGCCCATCGAGTTTCCAGAACCGATCTATCGCGTTGCCGTCGTGCCGATCAGCAAAGCCGACGAGGACAAACTGGGAGGTGCCATTCAGCGCCTATTGGAAGAGGATCCCACCTTCCGGCATTCGAGAGACGCCGTGGCTCATCAAGAAATTCTCGAAGGAATGGGCGACATCCATCTCGACACGATCATCGAAAAGCTGAAGAGCAAGTTCGGAGTGAGTGTGAAGACCGAAGACGCTCGAGTCCCGTACAAGGAAACGGTGCGAGGTTCGGCGAAGGCACAAGGTCGGCATAAACGACAAACCGGCGGCAAAGGGCAATTCGGCGACTGCTGGATCGAACTTTCTCCCTTGGAGCGGGGAGAAGGCTTTGTCTTCGAAAATAAGGTGGTTGGTGGAGCAATCCCGAAGAACTTTATTCCGGCAATTGAAAAGGGGATTCGTGAGGCCATGGACAAGGGGATGCTTGCGGGCTACCCGGTCGTTGACCTGAAGATCTCCGTTTATGACGGCAGCTATCACGATGTGGACTCAAGTGAAGCCGCATTCAAAATGGCCGGGGCAATCGCCCTCCGCAATGCTGCTCAACAGGCACAGCCCACGATCTTGGAGCCCTTGCTCACCTTGGATGTCGACGTGCCGGACGAGAACGTCGGTGACGTGGTCGGCGATCTCAACGGCCGCCGAGGACGGTTACTTGGAATGGATCCGATTGCTCCAGGAAAAACTCGCATCCATGCCATCGTGCCGATGGCGACGATGATGCGCTACGCCCTCGACCTGCGCTCGATCACCAAAGGTCGGGGTCGGTTCAAACAAACCGTTTCGCATTATGAGGACCTGCCGCACCCTGAGCAGCAGAACCTGATCAAGGAATACGAAGCGGTCCGCGCCGCTCACGAAGCGGAGCACTAAAAGGTCTGGGGCGCTTGCCCCAGATCCTCCTAAACGCTGCCTTCTGATTTGTTTGGCAGCGCGCCTCTTCTACGCAGAAGTGTGCGAACGGCGAAGATGAGCCACAGGGCTACAACAGCGGCAGCAAGGATCACCAGCATCCGCCTCCAACTCAGATCCGTGGCGGAACGGTCATCGAAACGGGGATCGTGGATCAGCTGGCCCTTCGAATAAACTCTGATCGAAACCGGGTTGCTACGAAAGTCGTTCACGATCGAGCCCTCACTCCAGCCATGCCAGGTGAGCAGCTCTTCTGGTTTGTCGACCAATTTTATGAGATCGTAGCGGATGGTCTGGAAGACACGACCTTCTCGCTTACGAGTGATCGTAGCGCTCTTCGGAAATTCAAACTCTTTATACCGGAGCCATGCAGTCACCTCCACCAACTGCCAAATTGGCCCGTCCGTGGTGTACCGAACCATCTGAGTTTGCCCCTCCGTGGACGAAAACTCAAATGTGAATTTTGCGCTGCCGTTATCGGTTGTGATCGTGGTTGGGTTTACCAACACCGGCCTTCCGGCTCGGGCAAAGCCCGTTATAGGCTCGCCGCTTTGAATCTCATAGCCGAGAGCGGCAGCGTTGATTTCGCCAGTCTTGTGAGAAGTGATCGCGCCCTGAGAGCCGCCCGATTCCCACATGTATACCAACCCGTCCTTGTTTAGGTGCTTGGATTCAGCCAGCTTCCACTGCTCACTGCCCTTGTCGTCGCCGAGCAGATGGATATAGCTCGCATCTGGCCCGACCGCACACTCATATATCAGCGTGCTATTGCGCGATCCCCAGGAAACCGAATTTTCAGGTTGCTGCGGCTGATTGTCTCCATCTGGTACAGAGAGGGTTTCCTTGTATGTCGCAGCGAATGGTGGGAGTTGCGATCGGCTTTTCGCCACCTTCGCGAGCAACGAGTCAACGTCGGACTGGGCGAGAGCTAAGGAAGCACAAGCGCAGAGGAGGGCTATGGACAAACACCTGATCATAAAGTATTCCAACGGAAGTCGAAGGTGGGAGAAGAAATCCCCCACCATCCAATCCTAGTGCATTACGTACAGGCACCGTAATAGTTGATGGACCACTGAATCTTGTTGCCTGAGCAGTCGCCACCCTTTCCGCTGCCATCGCCCAATATTTTCGCTCTTGAATGCTAGTCTGAACAAAAAAGTTGAGAAGTTTCCAGTCTTGGTCAGGCGTGTTGCTCGTGCTGACGAACGATTGATAGGCTCGAACTGCATGAAGCGCGACGCCTGCCCCTTCGCCGCAGCTATTTGCCAGCTCTTTCACAAGATTAGGAACCGGAACTTGCTCAACTACTTGAGCGTTGTATACTCAGGTGATTGAGTTTGGGAGTATATGGCTAAAGATTTCTACAAGGTTTTAGGAGTGAGTCGGTCGGCGGATGAGAAGGAGATCAAATCTTCTTATCGCAAGCTGGCGCGCAAGTACCACCCCGACGTCAATCCAAACGACAAATCCGCTGAGGCCAAGTTTAAGGAAATCAGCGAAGCGTACGAGGTGATCGGCGATCCAGAGAAGCGGAAGCTCTACGACCAATACGGCGAGCACTGGGAGCATGCGGGCAATTTCGCCGGGGGAGTGCCCAACGAAGGAGACATGAACTTCAACTTCGGTGGAGGTGGCGCTGGAGGCGATTTCGGCTCCTTCTTTAGCCAGTTCTTCAACGTCGGCGGAGGGTTCGACGAAACGGGAGGCCGTGGCCGCGCCCGAGGCAGCCGAATTCAGTTCGAGGACATGGAGGTAGCCGCTCCGCGCGATGTCGAAAAGGTGATTGAAATTCCCTTAGCCGAAATTGATTCCGGCACCAAGCGTTCCCTGACCTATCAAACGATGGACGCTCAACGCACAATCAACGGAATCTCCACCGTTCCGACGACAAAGAAGGTGGAAGTCACCATCCCAGCAGGAATTGCCGACGGCAAGAAGCTGCGAGTGCCCGGAAAAGGTGCGGTTGGCGCGAATGCAAAAGCCGGCGATCTCTACCTCGTCATCAAGTGGGGATCCGATCCACGCTTCAGATTGGTCGATGACCATCTGGAGGTGGATGTGGATGTCCCCTGCACGGTTGCCGCTCTTGGTGGTGAGATCAAGGTGCCCACTCTTCGTTCAAAGCTCACGATGAAAATTCCTGCCGGAACTCAGAGCGGGCAAACGTTGCGTCTCAAGGGTCAGGGCATCGCTCGGTCGAGCGGTACTCGAGGCGACTTGATGGCGAAAATTCGCATCACCGTGCCCAAGACCTTAAGCGAAGAAGCTCGCAAGCTCTTCCAAAGGCTCGCTGAACTTACGGAGGCAAACGCATGAGAAATTCCAACCAGCCCGTCTATATGATTGGCGTCGCGGCGGAAATGTGCGGCGTTCACCCCCAGACGCTCAGGCAGTATGAACGCCTGGGACTCGTGGTGCCTTCGCGCGCGGGTGCTAAGAACCGCCTCTACAGCGACAACGACATTCGGCGAGTGCAACAGATTCAGCGCCTCACTCAAGATATGGGCGTTAACTTGGCCGGGGTCGAACTGATCCTACGCCTCCTCGACGACATGGAAGCAATGAAATCAGATATGGAATTGCAACTCCGTCAGTACGTCGACGAGGCAGAGCGGCGAATTACCAGCTTTATGGCGAACAGCAACATTCCCCTGCGCGTTGATGACAAGCTTCTGCCCGTCCCAAATCTTAAAATTCGCACCCGTTCGACCGAGATTTGACGAACGACTCGAAGCGTCGGAGGTCGGTAAACTCGGCAGATGTTCTTAGATGAGGCCGAAGTCACTTTCGCTTCCGGCCGCGGCGGCTCGGGAGCAGTCAGCTTTCACCGCGAAAAGCACGTTCCGCGTGGTGGCCCTAATGGTGCCGACGGAGGTAAGGGCGGCGACGTCATCCTCGTTGCCGATCGCAACAAGCGCACGCTCTATGATTTCAAACTTCAGCAGCGGTTCGAAGCGGGATCGGGCGAGCACGGAGTCAACAACAAACGGGGGCGAGATGGGAAGAGCATCGAAATCAAAGTTCCCGTTGGCACCGTTGTAACGGATCTCGAGTTCGACGAAGTATTGGTCGACCTGAACCTCAACGGGATGAAATACATCATTTGTCGCGGAGGTAAGGGCGGTAAGGGAAACCAGCACTACACCAGCAGCATCCGTCAGGCGCCGAATTTTGCCCAAAAAGGGGGCCCACCCGAAATTCTTCGGGCCAAACTCGAGCTTAAGCTCTTGGCCGATGTGGGTCTCATTGGCTTGCCCAATGCTGGTAAGAGCACGCTCATCTCTCGCATCAGCGCAGCTAAGCCGAAAATCGCCGATTACCCCTTCACGACGATCGTGCCAAACCTCGGCGTCGTTAAGTTCGGCAACGAGTCCTTTGTCGTCGCGGATATGCCCGGCCTCATCCGGGGAGCGAGTGAAGGAGTTGGTCTCGGGCACCAGTTTCTTCGTCACGTGGAACGCAACCGCGTGCTCGTCCACGTCGTCGACGCCTTTCCCGTGGATGAAAGTGACCCCGTGGAAAATTACGAGCTGATTGAAAACGAGCTGCGACTTTACTCAGAGGAGATTTGGGAGCGTCCCCGAGTGATTGCGCTCAACAAAATGGACATCGTGCCTTCTGAAGATTTCAATGCCTTGAGAATGCGATTCGAGCAATTCGGACGATCCATTTTTCCAATCTCGGCCGTTACCGGCCAAGGTTTGGAGCCACTCCTCTTTGAGTTGAAGAAGCTCTTGGAGGTCACTGCGCCTCAAGAAGAACTACCAGTGCTCATGCCCGCGCTTCACGCTCGGGATGATCAATCTTGGGACGTCGTGCAGGACGAGGATGGATTCACCATCACTGGCGGGCGAATCAAGCGCATCGTGGAGATGACGGATCTCGGCAACGACGAGGCCGTTCGCTACATGCAACGGCGGCTCGAGCGGATTGGAGTAATTGACAAACTTCGCAGCATGGGTGCGGAAGAGGGAGATACCGTGCGAGTAGGCGATACGGAGTTCGCCTTTACAGACGATCTATGAGAATTGGAATACTGGGCGGCACTTTCGATCCACCACACAACGGTCATCTCGAATTGGCGAAGCGGGCCGTCGAATCGCTCGCCTTGGACGAAGTGATTTGGCTTCCCGCGAATCGCAATCCTTTGAAGACGGTACGCACCTCAACTTCTGCGAAACAGCGGTTGGAAATGGTGAATATTGCAACCGAAGACAATCCCAAGTTTAGCGTTAGCGATATCGATCTGACACGAGGCGGCCCTAGCTACATGATCGACACTCTTAATGAGCTAAAAATGGTGGTGCCCGGCGATTACTGGCTGCTCGTGGGTGCCGACAACGTCCGCAACTTCAGCGAGTGGAAAAACCCTCATCGAATTCTGAAGCTTTGTCGCCTCGGGGTGGCAGTTCGTCCACCCGACACGCACGAAG